>NZ_JBYIRL010000004.1:0-275309 GCF_057708125.1 Actinacidiphila sp. bgisy145 | reverse complement strand
CGCCGAGTATCAGAACATCCGTACTGGCCGACACTGTGCCTTCGTTCTGCACGCCCACCTGGTTTTCGTGACGAAGTACCGGCACAAGGTCTTCAAGGACGCCCACCTGACGCGCATGGAAGAGATCATGCGGGCCGTCTGCGCCGAGTTCGCATGCGAGCCGGTCGAGTTCAACGGCGAGAACAACCACGTCCACCCGCTCGTGAACCTCCCGCCGAAAGTTGCCCCGTCCAAGCTGGCCAACAGCCTCAAGGGCGTCAGTTCCCGCAGGCCCCGCCAGGAATATCCCGAGCTGGTCCGACACTACCGGCGGGCACAGAGGCCGTGGTCCGGCTCGTACTTCGCCGGGTCGGTCGGCGGGGCTCCACTGTCGATCGTGAAGCAGTACATCGAGCAGCAGAACCGGCCCGTCCGAGCAGAGGCCGACAGTGCGGACCCATGCGCACAGCGCGAGCCAGAGCACTTCTCAGAATCGCCTCACCACCGGACTAAAGCCCGGTGCACTGCGATGAGACCCGGTAGCTGAACAGCGCCGCGGCGGCTGCCCCGCACACGGCGAGTGCCGCCGACACCACGGACACCGAGTCCATCCGTCCCCCCGCCTCGCGGCGCCGTCCCCGGCCGCCAGGTTACCGAACGGCGCTTCGGGGGCGGGCGGACCGGGGAGAAACCCGGGGAAAACCGATGGAGCCGCGCGGGCGGGCGCCGTTACGGTGCTCCCGTCCGCAGGCGGCCCGCCGTGCTGCTTCTGGTCCTCTTCCCACGGGAACGGTGTAGCCCCATGACCAAGACCTGGGCCGTCGTGCCCACATGCCCCTCGATCGCCCTCCTGCACCGCCGCGGGTTCGGCGCGGTCCGGCTCCGCGTACCCGGTCTGCCCCGGGTGCCGCGCGGCACGCACCGCGCCGACCGCCCCGCCTGGCAGTCCCCGTACGGTCCCCCGTCCCACCGCAGCCACCGCGGCCGCTGGGCCCCCGAGCCGGGCGTGGCCCGGACCCTGGCCGCCACCTACCGCGGCGTCCTGTGCAGCCGCTGCGACTGACCCGCCGCGCGGCGGGTGGCTAGGGTGAGCGGCATGAGCGAGGGGTACGCGGACGACGCCGAGGTGGCCGCGGCCGCGGCGCGGGCCGGGGCGGACGTGGTGCGGCAGATGTACGGGCGGCCGCTCGCCCGGATCGACAAGGGCGGCGGGGACTTCGCCACCGAGGCGGACGTGGCGGCCGAGGAGCGCATCCTCGGCGTCATCCGCGCCGCGCGCCCCGGGGACGCGGTGCTCGGCGAGGAGGGCGGGCGGCGCGGCGCCGCCGACGCGGCCCGCCAGTGGCTGGTCGACCCGCTGTGCGGCACGCTCAACTACGCGGTCGGCACGATGCTGGTGGCCGTCAACGTGGCGCTGCGCGGCGGACCGGCGGCGGTGGCCGACCCGTTCGGCGGCGAGGTGTTCGTCACGGACGGCGCCACCGCCCGCCTCCGGCGCGGCGGCTCCGACGGGGACGCCCCGCTCACGCCCACCGCCGCCTCAGGACTGGTGGACGTCAACCTCGACCCGCCGTTCCTGCACGCCCCGGGCTTCCATCCGGCCGCCCTGCTGGCGCACCCCGCCTTCGTCAGCCGCTTCCGGCCCCGCGTGGGGTCCACCAGCCTCGCCCTGGCCTGGGTCGCCGCGGGCAAGCGCGCCGGCTACGTCACCGACGGCCCCGACCTGACCGGCAGCGTCCACTTCGCCGCGGGCATCGCCCTGTGCCGCGCCGCGGGCTGCGTGGTCACCGGCATCGACGGCGCGCCCCTGGGCGAGACGGTCGGCGGCCTCGTGGCCGCGGCCGACCGGGAGACCCACCAGGCCCTGATGGCGGCGGTCCGCGGCTGACCCGGGCGCCCACCTACCCGTACGCCCCACGCCGTACCAGGAGGACCCGTTGGAGAGCATCACCAAGAACCGGCAGTCGCCGGCCGCGCTCCGCGCGATGGTCGAGCGCGCGTACGGACCCGCGCAGGTCCCCGAAGGCGAGGACTGGGCCGAGGAGTTGGGGTTCGGCTGGTTCAACGCCGCCTACCGGATACGGCTGCGCGACGGCGCCCGGGTCGTGGTGAAGATCGCCCCGCCGGCCGCGGTGGAGGTGCTGACGTACGAGCGCGGCGCGATGGACACCGAGCTGGCCGCCATCGAGTTGCTGCGCAAGCACACCGACGTACCCCTCCCCCGGGTGGACTTCGTGGACCGCAGCCGCGAACTGTGCGACAGCGGCTACTTCTTCATGGGCCACGTCGACGCGGACAACCTCGCCGTCCTCGCCGAAGGGCTCCCCGCGGCCGAGCGCGACGCCTACATGGAGCGGCTCGGCGCGCTCAACCGGGAGATCAACGCGGTGCGCGGACCCGGGTTCGGCCCGCTTTCCGGGCCGCCGGAGCCGAGTTGGCGGCGCGCCTTCTCCCGGATGTTCGAGGACATCGTGGCCGACGGCGAGCGCCGCGCGATCGACCTGGGCCGGGGGTACGACGAGATCCGCGCGGTGCTGGCCGCGCACGCGCCCGCGCTGGACGAGGTGACCGAGGCGCGCCTGGTCGAGTGGGACCTGTGGATCGGCAACGTCATGGTCCGCGACGGCGCGATCACGGCGATCCTCGACCACGAACGGGCCTTCTACGGCGACCCGTTGATGGAGTGGGGGTTCACCGGGCACCAACTCCCCGCGTTCGGCGACTCGTCGGCGTTTCTCCGCGGTTACGGCATGCCCGAGCCGACCGGGGACGCGCTCGTACGGCGCCGGCTGTACTGCCTGTACGTGGCGCTGGTGATGGTGGTGGAGACGTACTACCGCGGTCACACCGAGGAGTCGGCGCGCGACTGGGCCCGGGAGCGGCTGGCGGAGTCGATGGCGCTGTTCGGCACGGCCTGACCGCCGGAACCGGAGCCGGACCCGGCGCCCGTGTCGGCGCGCAGCACCCCCGCCGCCGGCGCCGCGACCGCGCACAGCACCGTCAGCAGCAGGAACGCGTGGTTGAGCGCCACCACGTGGGTGAGCCAGCCGATGACGGCCGGGCCGGAGAGCATCCCGAGGTAGCCGATCCCGGAGACCCGGGAGACGTTGGTGCCCGCGGCCGCGGGGTCCACGCGCCCGGCGGCGCTGAAGAGCTGGGGCACGCACCCGGACAGGCCGAGCCCGAACAGCGCCCACCCGGCGAAGGCGGCCCACAGCCAGGGCGCGAGGGCGACCACGGTGATCCCGGCCGCGGCGGCGGCCGACCCGTACCGCAGGACGGCCAGCGGCCCGAAGCGGCCGGAGACGCGGTCGGCGAGCAGCCGCCCGAGGGTCATGGCCGCCGCGTAGGTGCCGTAGCCGATGGCGGCGACGTCCGAGGGCGCGCCGAGGACGTCCTTCAGGTGCAGGGCGCTCCAGTCGTTGGCGGCGCCCTCGGCGAGCATGACCATGGCGGCGAGGAGGGCGAGTACCCAGATCCGGCCGGGCGCCTTGCGCCGTCGCGCGGACGCCGCGGGTGCGGTATCGGGTGCAGTCTCGGGTACGACCTCGGGCGCGGTTCCGGATACGGCCCCGGGCGCGGTCTCTGGCGCGGTCCCGGATACGGCCCCGGGCACCCCCTCCGCCGGCAGCAGCCCGCGCGCCGCCACCACCGCGACCACCACCCCCACCGCCCCGGACACCCCGAGCGTGGCCGCCGGCCCCGCGCCGGCGCCCGCCGCACCCGCCGCGACGAGAGAGGCGAGGACCCCGCCGACCGAGAACGTCGCGTGGAAGGCCGACATGACCGGCCGCCCGTACGCCTTCTCCACGTGCACCGCGTGCGCGTTCATGCTCACGTCCAGGCAGCCGTCGAAGAAGCCGAACACCAGCAGCGCCCCGGCCAGCGTCCACGGGTCGCGCGGCAGCCCGGGCAGCACAAGGGTGGCCGCGCACAGCGCGGCGGAGACGGGTACGACGACGCGC
Source organism: Actinacidiphila sp. bgisy145 (assembly GCF_057708125.1). Taxonomy (NCBI): domain Bacteria; kingdom Bacillati; phylum Actinomycetota; class Actinomycetes; order Kitasatosporales; family Streptomycetaceae; genus Actinacidiphila; species Actinacidiphila sp. bgisy145. The sequence goes on along the minus strand of NZ_JBYIRL010000004.1, from coordinate 271,365 downwards.
GCGCCGATCCGGTCCGACAGGCGGCCGGCGACCTGCATCCCGGCGAAGGCACCGAGCCCCAGCAGGACGAGCAGCAGGCCGAGGGTGGCGTGGCTGATGCCGGTGCGCTGTTCGATGGCGGGGATGTGCACGACCCAGGTGCCCATCAGGGTGCCGCACAGGACGAAGTACACGAAGGTCGCCGTGCGGGCGGACCGGAGCGAGCGTTCCATGCCCACACCGTAACGACCATCATGCGTGTTTGAAAAGTGCCTCTTCGAACAGTTTGCATGTGCGTTCCGCGGTGGTGTTCAATCGCCGTATGAGCAATGCGGACCGCCACCGGCTGATCGCGCGCGAGGTCGGGGCGGCGGGGTCGGCCACGGTCCAGCAACTGGCGGAGCTGACCGGCGCCTCCGAGATGACCATCCGGCGCGACCTCGACGCCCTCGCGGCCCAAGGCGTGCTCGAACGCGTCCGCGGCGGCGCCCGCACGCTGCTGCTGCGGGGCGAGGAACCGCCGTTCGCGCTGCGGCTGAGCGACGCGGTGGACGCCAAGCGGCGGATCGCCGCCGAGACGTCCGCGCTGATCGCCGACGGCGAGACCGTCGTGCTCGACAGCGGCACCACCTGCCTGGAGGTCGCCCGCCTGCTGCGCGAACGGCCCGTCACCGTCGTGCCGTTGTCGCTCCAGGCGATCCGCCTGTTCGGCGAGCAGCCCGGCCCGGCCACCCTGCTCGTGCCCGGCGGGCAGCCGCGCGCCGCCGAGGGGGCCCTGACCGGCCCGCTCACCCTCGCCTCGCTGGCGGCCCTGCGCTTCGACACCGCCGTCATCGGCTGCTGCGGCCTCAGCGCGGCGGAGGGCCTGACCGCGTACGACCTCGACGACGCGGCCGTGAAGAAGGCGGCGATCGGCGCCTCCCGGCGGGCGGTCGTGGCGACGGACGGCGGCAAGCTCGGGCACACCGCGTTCGCCTTCGTCGCGGCCGCGGCCCAACTCCCCCGCCTCGTCACGGACATCGACGCGCCCGCGGCGGAGATCGCCGCGCTCGAGGAGGCCGGGACCACCGTCCACACGGTCTGAGCCTGCCGCGCCGGGCCGGACGGTGGGCAACCGCGGTGGGCCGCGGCGCGTCCCCGTCAGGAAACGCCCCCGACCAGGCGAAGGCCCCGTTCCATGACGCAGCACGACCGACCCGCACCGTCCGATCCCCCGCAACGAGGCGCCGCCGCCACGGTGTTCGCGGTACTGCGGCGGCAGCGCGGCGCCCTCGTCCGGGCGACGGCACAGGTCGTCGGGCTGGCCGGGCTTGCCTGGCTGCTGCTGACGGCCGCCGTGTTCGCCTGCTCCTGGCCGCTGTTCACGCACATGCGCAACCAGCGCAACTGGTACCACTACGTCGAGGACCCGTACGTCCACGACCACACCGGGCTGGCGAAGGTCGCGCTCGGCACGCTTCCGCTCTTCCTGCTCCTGCTGGGCATCGCCAGCGCGGCCCTGCAAAGCGCGTGCTCGCGGGCCGTCACGGCGGCAAGTACCGTACGGCCGACAGGCGTTGAGGCCGAGCCGGGCGCTGCTTCGGGCCGCACCCGGATACCGGCCCTCCTCACCGTCTACACGCTGCGCGGGCTGATCACCTGGCCCCTGGTGCCGCTGGCCGTCGTCGCCGCGCACGGCCTCTTCGGCTACCACCCCAACGGCCGCGACGCCCACTCCTGGAGCAACACCCTCCTCACCTGCCTGCTGGTGCTGGCCGTCCTGGCCGCCGTCCTCCTGCGCGTCGGCCTCGCCCTCGCGCCCGCCGCCGCTGCCGCCGGCCTCAACGCCCGTACGGCGCTGCGCCGTTCCTGGTCCCAGGTCTGGACCCGCGCCGGAGCCAGCCGCGTCCTCGCCCTCACCCTGCCCGCCGCCGCGCTCTGCGCCCTCCTCGCGCGCCTGGCCACCCAGGTCGCCCTCCCCGCCCGCCCCGCCGTGCGCCACCTCCTCGCCGACACCACCGGCAACTTCTTCGCGGGCTACTACGCGGGCATCCTCGCCCCCGTCATCCTCGGGCTGCTCACTGCCGCCGCCCTCACCTACCCCTTCACCTGCACCGCCTTCGCCACCCTCCACGACCGCCTGCCCGCTTCTGTCCAGCCCTTTCGCGGGGGGCGGGTGAGGGGGCGCCAGGACCAGCCGTGAGCGAGGGTGACCGACTGGAGGGACCGCTTCAGTACGCCCGAGTCGAAGCGGGTGGTCTCGCTCAAGGTGCGGCCGCCCCTCTGGGGTACGGGTCCACTCGTACGCGACGCACCGCTTGGAGAGCTGCCCGTCACCCTTCCGCGAAGCCGGGGCGAACGGTGGGGGCGCCATGGGACGCTGAACCGGCGGCCAGCAGGGCCGCCCACAGTTCCTGCGCGGTGCGCACGGGGACGCCCCGCTCGGGGTACAGCACCGGGTGCCTGAACACGCGTGCGCTCCTCCGCCGGTGACCGGGACGGTAGCTGCGCAGCGTCCCGCCCGGGTCTCCCACCCGCAAGGGGGCGTTCCGGCCGGGGAGCGCGGCGACCCGCCCGTTGCCCGCGGGCGGGCGGGTTCGCGCAGGTCAGAGGGGTGACGTCCCGGGGTGTGCCCAGATCGCCGCGGCGGCTGGCGGTGCGCGGCGGGCGGGGGCGACCGTAGGCCGTAGTTGATCAGTGCCGCCGAAAGGACTTGCCACCGTGAAGAAGAAGATCGCCTCGCTGGGCGTGGCCGCGACCGCCGCCGCGGGCATCCTCATCATGCCGGGCACCGCCCAGGCCTCCTCCGGGGGCGGCTGCACCAGCGCGTGGGCCGACGACGGCGACCAGGTCAGCGCGTGCATCAGCGCGAGCGGGTCGAACCTCGAGCCCGACGGCTACGTCATCGACGCGCACATCTGCACGACGGCGCACGTGCTGCTCGCCGACGAGACGACCAAGACCCTCGTCCTGGACGACAACGTCGGCTGCGGCACCGGCCACGTCGGGCCCTTCGCGTACAAGGGCGTCAACGGGCACAAGTACCAGAGCGAGGTCTACATCGAGGAGTCCAACATCCAGATCGTCTCGGCCGCCAGCCCGGTCGAAACCCTCTCCTACTGACCCCGGCTCCCCCGAAAACCGGCCCGCCCGACACGGGGCGGGCGGGCCACGCTCAGCGGTTGCCGGCCCAGATGACGCGCTCCGCGAAGGCTGTCAGCGCAACGGGGGTGCTCGGCGGACTCGGAGCAACTCGTCACGGGGAGGGGTCGCTCGGGGCCGGCCGAGGCGCCGGAGGGCGGCGGGGGTGGACGGGGGTGGGGGTCAGGTGGCGGTGTAGCCGCCGTCGACGGAGAGGATGGAGCCGGTGACGTAGGAGGCGGCGGGGGAGGCGAGGAAGGCGTAGGGGGCGGCGATCTCCTCGACGGTGGCCCGGCGGCCGAGCGGGGTGAAGGTGCGGATGCGCCGGTCGGAGGCGGGGTCGTCGTGGGCGGTGACGGCGTCCATGATGTTGGCGACGTACCCGGGCGCGACGGCGTTGACCCGGATACGGTGTGCGGCCCACTCCGCCGCGAGGGTGCGCACGAGTTGGTTGACGCCGCCCTTGCTGGCAGCGTAGGGAGCCAGGGTCGGGATGCCGACGGCACCGGCGATGGAGGACGTCATCGTGACGGACCCGCCGCTGCCCGCGGAGATCCAGTGGCGGGCGGCCGCCTGAGCGGGCTGGAAGGCGCCGCGCAGGTTGACCGTCAGGATGCGGTCCCACTCCTCGGGGGTGTAGTCGACGGCGGGCTTGATGATGTCGATGCCCGCGTTGCAGACGACGTGGTCGAGGTGGCCGAAGACGCGGACCGCTTCTTCCACCAGGCCGCGGGCCAGATCCGCGTCGGTCACGTCGCCGGCGAGGGCGGCGACCCGGGGCCGTTCGCCTGGGCCGTGCGGATGCCGCGCCCGCAGGACCTCCGCCGCTGCGGCGGTCTCGGCCGCGTCGTAGCCGTTGACGAGGACCCGCGCGCCCTGGGCCAGCAGGGTGCGGGCGACGGCCAGCCCGATCCCGCGGCTGGACCCGGTCACGACGGCCACGCAGCCGGTGAGGTCGAACAGATTGCTCACGTCGGGCTTCCTCCCGGGTGCGCCGACCGCGGTCAAACGGCCGGGAACTCCCCCGCCCGCACCGCGGATACGAACGACCTCCACGCGTCCGCGGAAAAGGCCAGCGCGGGCCCCTCGGGGTCCTTCGAATCACGGACCGGGACCACCCCGGGAACGTTACGAGCGAACTCGACGCACTCGCCGCCGTTGCCAGCGCTGTAGCTGCTCTTCACCCAGTTCGCGGCACGGAGGGCGGGGAGGGTGCTCATGGGCTGTACTCCTTCATCACGGCGCGGATGAACGCCAGCGACTCTCTCGGCGGCATCGCTGCGGCTCGCAGGCGATCGTACTGTAGCTGCGCTGCCGATACGCTCGGCTCGGATTCGTCAACGTATCCCCGCTGCATGGTCTCCGAGTAAAGCAGCGTGCCACCTTCGGCTTGGGTGAGCAGTACGAAGAGCGATGGCCCGCCCGGCAGTCCCTGATCGAAGGGCGAAACCTGAATCGTGACGTCTGGCGACTCCGCTTCATCGAGCAAGCTCGCCAGTTGAGCCGACATGACGTCGCGGCTGCCGACTACCGTACGCAGCGCCGACTCGTGGAGGACGATCCACAATAGGGGCTGCTCCACTCGTTGCCTCAGCGCTGCACGTCGCGCAAGACGCGTCTCGACCCGTACGGCAAGCTGATCCGCGTCGTCCCTCGGGTGCGCCTGGCGAAAGATCTCTGTTGCGTACTCACGCGTTTGAAAGATTCCCGGGATGACCAGCGGCGCGTAGTGCAGGATCACCGTCGCGTCGCGCTCAAGGTTGACGTAGGGGATGAACCAGCCCGGGTGGCCGCGCTCGCTCACCCGGACGCGTAGGCGCGCGAAAAACCCCGGGGTGCCGAAGATGCGGTCGCACGCTTCCGCGAACTGCTCGGACGCGAGGAGCTTGCCGCTCTCGACGCGGGTGACGTAGGGGCGTTCGTACCCCGTTTCCAGGGCCAACTGGGCCTGGGTCATGCCGCGTTGCTCGCGGGCGTAGCGGACCTCTTGCCCGAAGTAAGCGGCACCGTCCTGCCGTTGCGATGTGTGTGCGTTCATGCGCTCCCCCCGTGCTCGGAGTTCGGGAACCTTTGGAACCCGGTGTGGGCTGGCGACGGTACCCCTTGACAGGGGAACCTGGAAACACAGAGCGAGGGGGCGGACACGGAGAGGCGACCGTCATGCCGTACGGCGAGGGCACCTGGGTGGTGGACACCCGGACCGGGGACGCGGGCCAGGTGATGCGTAGTACCGCGTGGTCACTCTCCCTTCAGCGGCCGGGGAACCGGGGGCTATGGGCGGCGGAACCGTGCAGCGTACGGCAGGCGCGCCCCGCGGAAGTCGCTTCGGCGGAAGCCGCCTGCCGGGCCCGGGAACTACGCGTAGGGCACCCGGGGGAAGGCACGGACGGCGAGCCCTCGCCCCGCACCCTCGGGCCCACCCGTTGGCTCGTAAAGCTCACTTCGAAAGAGATCGCGCAGAAAGGGAAATTGCACATGGAACCCACCACCGTGGAGGGCGGGCCGTTCCCGTTGCTGGGGCAGCCCGGCAAGGACGGGAGCGAGGCTTTACCGCTTGCTGAGGCGCCGCAGGCACGCAAGTGGCGGATCACGACGACGAGTCGGCACACCGTGAGCGGCTACCTGCCGCCGTGGGCGGCGGAGGACCCCAGCGAAGTGGACGTGCCGATCGAGCACTTGGCGGCGCGGCTGGTGGACGTCCACCACTACGCGGACTTCGACGGGCAGACGCTGCGGAGGGTGCGGCGGACCGGGCAGGACGGCGGGGAGCCGGGGACCCTGCACCTGCTGTGCGGCAGCATCGACTGCGTGCCGTACGCGGCGGACCCGGAGCCGCGGGTGCCCACGGTGACGGTGAACGTCACGCCGGAGTGCTGGCTGAGCGAGTTGGGCCCGGCGGACGTGCTGGCGCTGGCGGAGCAACTGCGGGCGCAGGCGGACCGGTTGGCGTACGAGGTGCACCCGGCGCTGCTGGGGGCGCGGGCGGACTGGGCGGCAGCGCACGACGAGGAGGAGGGTGCGGGCGGGCTGGCCGTACGCCCCGCCGCCGGGGACTTCGGGGGGTGCGCGTGAACGCCTCGCAGCCGCCGCGGCAGCCGGCACCCACCGTGCCGTACATCGCGACCTGGAGCGCGGAGGAGCGGTCGGCCGGGCCGGTGGTGCTGCGGGCGGACGGGCGCGGCATCGCCTACCGCGACGAGGTGCCCCACGACCGGGACGCGGAAGGGGTGTTGTGGATGCGCTCGGGTCTGGCGCGGGGGCGCGGGAAGCCGTCGTTCGGCGCCGTGCACCCGGCGCGGCAGCGGCGCGCGATGCGGTTGCTGCTGTGCCAGGTGTGCGCGGAGCCGGCGGACCGCGACGCCGAGGGTGTGCTCTGGCTGCTCGGGGACGACCGGGACGACTGGCCGGGGTGGCCGGAGGAGATGGGCGCCACCCATCCGCCGATCTGCCGGCCCTGCGCGCTGGTCTCGCTGCGCCTGTGCCCGTACCTGCGGCGCGGCCACGCCGTCTACCGCGTCGCCTCCCCCGAGGTCGCCGGCGCCCACGGCATGCTCTTCGCCCCCTCCCCCGATCCCGCCTCCCCGCGCCCGGTCCCCCTCGGCCCGGCCCTCCTCCCCTACGACGGCCCCCTCACCCCCTGGCTCCTCGCGGCCCAACTCTCCGTCCGCCTCCACCACTGCACCCCCACCACCCTCTGACCGGGCCACCCCTTCACCGGCTCCCGCCGTACTCCCGCCCGAGCCGCCGCACCTCGGCGTCCTTGAACGCAGACCGGTCCCTCTCCCTCACTCGAAGGTGAGCCGGGGGATCGTGTCGAGGTCGATGCCGTAACGGCGATAGACGGCGGTCGTGTTCTCGCTGGTGAGCTCGTGTGCGGGCAGCCCGAGGGCCGCCGCCACCTCGTGGACGTGGTCGCCGCTGGTCCCCTCGATCTCCAGATAGGGCGGAATGAGCGGCCAGTGGTCGATCTCGACGGCCGCGCCGAGCAGTGCCCACGACGAACGCCGGTTCTCCTGGTACGCCTTCGGCAGGTAGCCGAGCTTGCCGAGGATCGCGTGCGTGGCGTCGAAGTCGCCCACGGTCGTCTCGGTCTCCCGCACCCCGTCGATCGCGTCGCTCAGGATCTCCTTCACGCACAGCGTCGCGGTCTCACCGTTGGCGCGCAGCCGCACCCACGTCCCCGGGCCGCCGGGGATGTCGTACACGTACCGGCGCTGGAGCCGGTCCCCGGTGTGCTCGGCACCGGCCGCCAGCAGCCTGGCGCGGATCTCGTCGGGGTCGATCCCGAGGGCCTTCGCCTCGAATTCGATCGCGGTCGTGCTCATCGCGGCTTCCTCCTGTGGGCTGGGGGCTTGGGGTCCCCCTCGCGACGGCGCCGGGCGGTTCCGAGGCGCCGTACGGCCAGCACACCACGCCGACCGGGCGGGCCGCTGCGGGGTGGGAGCGCCACCACTCGCTCGGGTTCCTCAGTCGTGCGGCGCTGGGGACTTGGCTGCGGCGGCTCCGGTGTGCGCTGTCGCGTTCGTCCATTGGGACAGCAGGCGCAGCGAGGTCTCGGAGGGGCTGCCGGGTTCGGTGGCGTAGACGAAGAGGGTCTGGTCCAGGTCGTCCCCTGGGGTGAGGGCCTGGTAGGTGACGGTGAGGTCGCCGACGAGCGGGTGGTGGTAGTCCTTGGTGCCGGTCGTGCGGCGGTGCACCTTGTGGTCCGACCAGAAGCGGCGGAACTCCTCGCTGCGGATGGACAGCTCGCCGACCAGGGCGCTCAGGCCGGGGTCGTCCGGGTGGCGGCCCGCGTCGAGGCGGAGCATGGCCGCGGTGTCCGCGGCGACGCGGGCCCAGTCCCGGTACAGCTCGCGCGCGTGCGGGTCGAGGAAGACGAAGCGGGCCTGGTTCCGCTCGGCCGCGGGCAGCGCGCGGAACTCGGTGATCAGGCGCCCGGCGAGCTGGTTGTGGGCCAGCACGTCAAGGCGCCGCCCGAGGACGAAAGCAGGGCGGCAGGTCTGCTGGAGGGCGTCCAGCAGGTCCCAGGTGGCGCGGTGGACCTGCTGGGGGCGGGGGCGGCGGCGCCGGGCGGGCCGGGACCGGGGCCGCCCGAGCGTGTGCAGGTGGCTGCGCTCGGCGTCGTCCAGGTGCAGGGCGGTGGCGAGCGCGTCGAGTACCTCCGCCGAGGCGCTGCGGCTGCGGCCCTGTTCGAGCCGCGTGTAGTAGTCCACGCTCACACCGGCCAGCCGGGCGAGCTCCTCCCGGCGCAGGCCGGACACCCGGCGCCGGCCCCCGCCCGGGTCGTCGAGCCCGGCTTCCCGCGGGGTGAGGCGCGAGCGGGCGGAGCGGAGGAATTCCGCCATCGGTGCGCTGTCGGGGTGCTCACGGTCCATCCCTCCAGGGTCGCGCACGCGCCGGCGCCGCGGGAGCTGGAAGGTGGCCCAGTTCCTCCCCCGATCAGGCGGGCCCTCCTGCGGCCTCTTCTGCCTGCTCAAAGCTGGTTCGGTGGAAGCCGTCCCCGCCGCCGGGAGTGGCGGTCGGGGCAGCGTCCGAACAGAGGAACAGGACAGAGGAACAGGGAGGAATCTCATGTCGACGTGGTTCATCACCGGTGCGTCCCGAGGGCTGGGGCTGGAGATCGCGCGGGCCGCGCTGCAAGGCGGCGACACGGTCGTGGCCGCGGCCCGCAACCCGCGGAAACTGCCGGCCGACCTGCTCGGCTCCGACTGCGTCCTCGGCGTCGCCCTCGACGTCACCCGGAGCGAGGAGATCACCGCGGCCGTGGAAGCGGCGGTGCGGCGCTTCGGCACGGTCGACGTCCTCGTCAACAACGCGGGCCGCGGCCTGCTGGGTGCGCTGGAGGAGGTCACGGACGCCGAGGCGCGTGCGCTGTTCGACCTCAACGTCTTCGGGCTGATCGCCATGACCCGCGCCGTCCTGCCCGTCATGCGCGCGGCCGGGGCGGGGAAGATCGTGCACATCGGCTCCCGCTCCGGGTTCGAGGGGGAGCCCGGGGTGAGTATGTACAACGCCTCGAAGTTCGCGGTGGCCGGCATCGGCGAGGCCCTCGCGGCGGAGCTGGCGCCGTTCGGCATCCAGAGCATGGTCGTGGAACCCGGTGTCTTCCGCACCGACTTCCTCGACACCAGCTCCCTGTCGACCGCGGCCCGGCGCATCCCCGCCTACGACGGCACGCCCGCGCACGCCACCCTGGACTGGGCCGGCACCGCCAACCACACCCAGCTCGGCGACCCCGCCAAGGGCGCCGCCCTGATCCACGAGGTCACCTGCGGCGACGAGCTCCCCGGGCACCTGGCGCTCGGGCGCGACGCGATCGAACGCCAGCGGGTGAAGATCCGCAGCCTTCAGGCCGACCTCGCGGCCTGGCAGGACCGGTCCGCCGCCACCGCCTGCGACGACGCTGACGATACGGAGGGCGCCGCCTAGGTGCCCGTCGCGGTCGTGGCGATGCCGCCGTCGACCGGGATGACGGTGCCGGTGAGGTAGCGCCCGGCCCGGCTGGCGAGGAAGACGGCGACACCTGCCATGTCGTCGTCGCGGCCGAGCCGGCGCAGCGGGGCCTTCGCCGCGATCGTGTCGCCGACGGCCTCGAGCGTGGCCGCCATCATGTGCGACGGGAAGGGCCCCGGGGCCACCGCGTTGACCGTGACGTGCTGGGGGCCCAGTTCCCTGGCGAGCACCCGGGTGAGCTGGTGGAGCCCCGCTTTGCTGCTGGCGTAGGAGTAGTTGGGCGACTCGGCGACGTGGATGGCGGCGATGCTGCCGATGTTGACGACCCGCGCGGGGTCGTCGGCGGTGCCCGCCCGGCGAAGTGCGGGCAGCAGCGCCTGCACCAGCCAGAACGGCGACTTGAGGTTGAGGTCGATCACCGTGTCCCACGCCTCGTCCGGGAACGTCTCCAGCGGCTCGCGCCACATCGCGCCCGCGTTGTTGACGAGGATGTCCAGGCGTTCCGCGTCGGCCGTGACGAGATCGGCGAGGCGCCGGCACTCGTCGTGCCGGGACAGGTCGGCGGGGATGGCCTGGACGTCGCCGAACGCGGACAGTTCCTGCTGTGCCTGCGCGCACGCGTCCGGGGTGCGTGAGCTGATGACGACGCGGGCGCCGGCCTGGAGCAGGCCGCGCGCGATCATCAGCCCGATCCCCTTGGTGCCGCCCGTGACAAGTGCGGACTTCCCCGTCAGGTCGAATAGGTCTGCGTGCGCGGCGAATTGGTTGTCTGCCATGGGTCTCCGTCCTCGGAATCGGTCTCCGCAGCCTAGGCACGTATTGCGGGCGGCCGGGAGGCCCTGCTGTTCGGGGAACTGCCGATTCCCCCTTGTCCGAAGGCGCATTGCCGCGGGTACGGGGCGCGTTGCCGAAAGGGGCACTGGCAGGGCCTGTCTCCGCCTGCGGGCAGGGCTTATGGTGAAGCGGTGGCCAGCATCGATCCGCGTACCGAGATCAAGGAATTCCTGACGTCGCGCCGCGCGCGGATCGCGCCCGAGCGGGCCGGGCTGGCCGCCCACGGCGGCAACCGCCGGGTCAAGGGACTACGCCGGGAAGAGGTGGCCCTCCTGGCGGGGGTGTCGGTCGACTACTACGTGCGGATGGAGCGCGGCAGCCTGACCAGCGCCTCCGACGGGGTGCTCGACGCGTTGGCCGCCGCCTTGCAGCTCGACGAGGCCGAGCGCGACCACCTGTTCCACCTCGCGCGGCAGTCCCGGGCGCCGGGCGGTCCGCACCGCCGGCGGCCCGCGGTGACGGTGCGCCGGGCGCTTCAGCAGGTGCTCGACGCGCTCACCGACGCGCCGGCGTGGATCTGCAACGGCCGTTATGACGTACTGGCCACGAATCACCTGGCCCGCGCGCTGTATTCACCGGTGCTCGCCGACACGCGGCGGCCGGCGAACACCGCGCGGTTCGTTTATCTGGAATCCGATGCGGCCCGCGCGTTCTTCGTCGACTACGACCGGATCGCCCGCGATGTGGCCGCGAAACTGCGCATGGAAGCCGGCCGCGATCCGCGCGACGGGGAACTGGTCGCCCTGGTCGGGGAATTGTCCACGCGCAGTGAGCTGTTCCGGCAGCGGTGGGCGTCCCAGGACGTCCGGCTCCACCGGTCCGGGCACAAGCGGCTGCACCATCCGGTGGTGGGCCGGCTCGACCTGGACGTCGAGTCGATGGAGCTGCCCGCCGACCCCGGCCTGCACCTGAACGTCTACACCGCGCCCGCCGGCACACCGACCGCGGGCAATCTGGTGCTCCTGGCATCTTGGGCGGCCGGCCAGGGGAAGCCGCCGACCGGGGCTCCCGCGCTCGGCTGAGGGGTCGGTCCCGGGTGCGCCCGGTGGGCTGCGGCTCCCCGCCGCGGGGGTCTCTGCTTGTCGGCCGGGTGCCGCCCGGTGGAGGGCTGGTCGCGCAGTTCCCCGCGCCCCTGGATGTGGTTGCCCGCCGTCGTCAGGTGCGGTCGCTGCGTGCTGCCGAGCAGCCGTACCTGCCCGGGGGCGCGGGGACTGCGCGACCAGCCCGCCGCCGTCGGGTTCGGGCCGCACCTGCCCCGGGGCGCGCGGGCGGTTCAGCCCGCCAGCTGCCGGAGCCATTCGCGCAGCAGAGCCGTCTCCGTGGATCTCAGGGGCACCCCGGCGCCCGCGGCGGCGGGCGGTTCGGCGGTGGGCGCGGTTTCCAGCGCCGCGTCGAGGGCGAGCGCGCGCGAGGCCAGGTCCGACCCGGACGCGGCGGGCGCGTCGGTGGTGACGGAGGCGATGACGGTGTCCCGCAGCCGTGCCGACGTGGTCAGGTCCCGCTGCGCGGGCGGTTCGCCGATCAGCGCCAGCGCGGCACCCGTCGTCGCCGCGTGGATGACGCGGGTCGCCTGCTCCACCGGGACCCGGAGCCGCCCGGCCTCGGCCGCGCGGCGCAGCACCCCCACCAGCAGGGCGTGCGCCTCGTCCGCGGCGGGGGGACGCTGCCCGGGCCGCACCGTGCCGTACATGAGCATGTAGAACGCGGGGTGCCGCAGCCCGAAGTCGACGTGCAGGTCCCAGCCGCGGTAGAGGTCGGCGACCGGGTCGTGCGGGGTCAGCGCCAGCGCCTCCTCCTTCTCGGCGAGGTACATCTCGAAGCCGTAGGCGGCCAGTTCGGCCAGGAGGCCGTCCTTGTCGTCGAACATCCGGTAGAGCGCGGGGGCCGTGATGCCCGCGGCCGCGGCGACCGCCCGCGTGGAGACCGCTTCGCTGCCGCCCTCCTCCAGGAGCTTGGCCGCCACCTGTAGTACCTGGCGCCGCGCGGCGCGTCGTCCCTCGTCCATGGAACAACGATACCCGATTTTGCATACCGCCGTTATATCGATGCTACCGTTCTTAGCGGAACGGCGATACCGGCCTGATGGCGGGTGCCACCGGTCCGCGGGGCTCGGCATGCCCCGCGCCCCGGCCGGGGCCGCCGGCCCTCGCCGAGGCACCACCGCACACGCCGCCACCGCGGCAGGAGAGGAACACCCCCATGTCCGACATCTCGATCGTCATCGCGTCGCACTCCGGCTACGGCCACACCGCGCAGCTCGCCACCGCCGTCGCGGACGGCGCCCACTCCGTGGCCGGGACACAGGTCCACCGCGTGGACGTCGCCGCCCTCAGCGACGCCGACTGGGACCTGATGGACGCCGCGGACGGCATCATCTTCGGCACCCCCACCTACATGGGCACCGCGTCCGGGGCGTTCCACACCTTCGCCGAGGCCACCAGCAAGCGCTGGATGTCCCGCGCCTGGAGCGACAAGCTCGCCGCGGGATTCACCAACTCCGGCTCCATGAGCGGCGACAAGTTGCACACCTTGCAGTACCTCTCGCTCCTGGCGGCCCAGCACGGGATGCTCTGGGTGAGCCTGAACCTCCTGCCGGGCTGGAACACCACCACGTCCGGCCCCGAGGACGACAACCGCCTCGGCTTCTACCTCGGCGCCGGCGCGCAGAGCTTCAACGACACCCCCGACGTCCATGACGCGGACCTCAGCACCGCCCGCCACCTCGGCCGGCGCGTCGCCGAGCAGACCCGCATCCACCGCGCCGGACTGGCCGCCGCGACCCATGCGCACTGACCCGGCCCGCACCGACCTGTCCGTCCACGAACCGCACTTCAGACCACACTTCATCGAAGGAGCGCACCATGCACACCCGGACGCTCGGCAGCCAGGGCCTGGAGGTCTCGGCGATCGGCTACGGCGCGATGGGCCTGACGATGGCCTACGGACCCACCGACGAGGAGGCCGGCGTCGCTGCCCTCCGCCGCGCCCACGAACAGGGCGTGACCTTCTTCGACACCGCCGAGATGTACGGCTGGGGCACCGGCTCCAACGAGATCCTGGTCGGAAAAGCGGTCCGGGACTTCCGCGACGACGTGGTGCTGGCCACCAAGTTCGGCGTCGACATGTCGGTCCCGCCCGAGCAGATCGGCGTCCGGCTCGACAGCCGGCCCGCCACCATCCGCAAGGTCGCCGACAACAGCCTGCGCTACCTCGGCGTGGACCACATCGACGTCTTCTACCAGCACCGCGTCGACCCCGAGGTGCCCGTCGAGGAGGTCGCGGGCACCGTCGGGGAGCTGATCGACGCGGGCAAGGTGAAGTACTTCGGACTCAGCGAGGCCGGACCCGAGACGATCCGCAGGGCGCACGCCGTGCAGCCGGTCTCCGTCCTCCAGACCGAGTACTCCCTGTTCGAACGGGACGTCGAGCAGCTCTTCCCGGTCCTGGCCGACCTCGGCATCGGCTTCGTCGCCTACTCGCCCCTCGGCCGCGGCTTCATCACCGGCACCGCCAGGCCCGCCGGCCGGTACGAGGGCAACGACATCCGAAACGCCGACCCGCGCTGGCAGCCCGGCAACTTCGAGAAGAACCTCGAAGCCGTCGAACAGCTCGCCGCCCTCGCGGCGGCCAAGAGCGCCACCGTCTCCCAGCTCGCCCTGGCCTGGCTCCTGACCCGCGGCGAGCACGTCGTGCCCATCCCCGGCACCCGCAGCCCGCAGCGCATCGACGAGAACGTGGGCGCCGCCGACCTCACCCTCACCGATGCCGACCTCGCGGCCATCGACGCGATCCTCCCCCACGGCGGCTTCGGCGCCCGCTACGCCGGCGGCAACGTGCCGACCTGGACCTGATCCCCGTCCCGAGCGTGGGGGGCTTGCGCCCCGGGGCGAGGGGCAGTTCGATCGGCGTATGAGCGGGACACGTGCCGGTGTGACGTACGACGCCGTGGGGATGACGAAGGGAGCGGCGGCGCCCGAGGGGTTCCGGGCGCTCACGGTGCGGACGCGGCTCGGGGGCGGGGCGTATGAGGACGCGGTGCGGGTGCTGTCCGGGTGGGGGATGCACCGCGGGACACCGGGGATGAGGGTGCCCGTGGGGACGCCGGCGGCCGCGCTGGGGGTGCGGGTGGAGCTGCGGTGGGGGCCGGTACGAGCGCCGTGCGAGGTGGTGTGGACGGTCGCGGAGCCCGATCGCGCGGGCTTCGCCTACGGGACACTGCCCGGGCACCCGGAGTGCGGCGAGGAGTCCTTCGTGATCCGCCGACTCCCGGACGGCGCAGCGGAGTTGACGGTGCGCGCGTACAGCCGCCCGGCCGCGTGGTGGCTGCGTACGGCCGGCCCCTTCGGCCGGTGCGGGCAGCGCGCCATGGCCCACCTGTACGGGAGGGCGCTGCGCCGGGCATGTGGGGGAGGCTAGGCCGCGTAGGGGTTGCCGGGGAGCCAGGCGGTGCCGTCGGACAGTTCGCGGGCCGCGTCCAAGTGGCCGCAGTGGCAGGCGACTTCGGTGAGGACGTGGATGAGCACGTGCCGTACGTCGGGCAGCCGCCAGTCCGGCCACAGCTCCACCGGCCAGGCGGCGAGGGGCTGTTCGGGGTGGGCCGAGGCCAGGACGGCGTCCGCCCGGGCGATGGCCGCGCGGTACTCCGCGAAGACCTCCGCGGCGCCCATCCCCTCGGGGACGGACCAGTGCGGCCGCGCGCCCGCCGCGAGCTGCCCCGCCACGTCCGGCGCCCCCGCGACCACCCCGGCGAACCAGAACAGCTCGACGTCCACGGTCAGATGCCGCACCAGCGCCAGGCAGCTCCACCCGCTGGGCAGCGCCGCCCGCCGCAGCTCCTCCTCCGAGAGCCCGTCGAGAATCCCCAGTACGTGCTTCCGCTGGCCGTCCAACGCCGCTTTCAGGGCGCCGATTTCAGCGCTTCCCGTGCCACCTGTCATGCCCGGCAGGCTAGCGCGGGGGTACGACAGCCCGGTCCGGTGTCACACGGTGAACGCCCCGGTGGCCGCGTCGAGGGCCGTCACCGGCGTCGATGCCCCAACGCACGGGCCGGCTCGCACAGGATGGCGAGCCGGCCCGGGAACTGCGGGAGGGGGAAGGTCAGTTGCTGCGCCGCACCCCGGGGGAGACCACGGCCCGCTCGACCAGCCAGATCAACCCGACCATGGCCAGGGCGAGCAGCGCGATCAGCGTGGCGCCGCCGACCACGGTGGCGTAGTTGCGCTGGTAGAGCCCGTCCACGATGTAGCGGCCGAGACCGCCGAGGCTGACGGTCGCGGCGATGGCCGCGGTCGAGACGACCTGGATGGCCGCGGAGCGGAACCCGCTGATGATCAGCGGGAGCGCCGCGGGCACTTCGACCTGGAAGAGGACCGCCGCGGGGCCCATGCCCATGCCGCGGGCGGCGTCCACCGGCGCCGGGTCCACGGTGCGGATCGCCTCGTAGGAGGTGACGAGGATCGGCGGGACCGCGAGTGCGACCAGCGGGATCATCACCGGGACCAGGCCGATGCCCAGCCAGAAGAACATCAGCACCAGCAGGCCGTAACTGGGCAGTGCGCGGCCCGCGGTGGCCACCAGCGCGAGGGCGTTGCCGCCGCGCCCGGTGTGGCCGGTGATGAGGCCGATCGGCAGCGCGATGGCGGCCGCGATGGCCAGCGCCTCGAAGGTGTAGCCGAGGTGCTCCTCCAGGCGGTGCGGGACGCCCGCGTACCCGTGCCAGTGGGCGCCGTCGCTGAAGAAGACGTTCATGAAGTGGAAGATGTTCACTTGGCCGCGCCTTCCAGCTGGGCCGGGTGGTCGGACCGGGCCGGACCGTCGGACTCGACGGCCGCCGCCAGGCTCGCCCGCTTCGCCGCCTTGCGCCCGCGCGGCATCCACGGCGTGAGCAGCGTGCGCAGGCCGATGAGCAGCAGGTCCATGACGACGCCGAGCACCGCGATCGACACCACGGACGTGACCGCGAGGTTGGAGCGGTGGTAGGCGAGCGCGTCCCCGAGCAGGTTGCCGAGCCCGCCCTGGTTGCCGATGATCGTGCCGACGCTGACCAGGCTGATGCTGGAGACCGTCGCCACCCGCAGCCCGGCGAAGATCGCGGGCACCGCCATGGGCAGCTGCACCTGGAAGTAGCGCTGGAAGGAGTTGAAGCCCATCGCCTCGGCGGCGGCGAGCGTTTCCGGGGGCACCGATCTGACGCCGTCGACGATCGACGGCAGCAGGATCACCAGGCTGTAGACGGTCAGCGGGATGATCACCGTGGTCGCGCTGTCGCCGGTGTAGTCGATCAGGAAGACGAAGAACGCGATCGACGGGATGGCGTACAGGATCGTGGTGACCCACAGCACCGGCGGGTAGAGCCAGCGGAACCGCACGCACGCCTGGGCCAGCGGCAGCGACACCGCCAGTCCGATCGCGACCGGGATCAGCGACTCCTCCAGGTGGATGCCGATCAGTCCGGCGTAGGAGTGCTGGAGGTCGCTGGGGAGGTCGAAGAACCCGTTGCCGCCGCTGCTCATCGGGCGACCTGCACCGGGCCGGCGTCCTGCCCGCTCTTGTTCTGCTTGCCGCGCTTGCCGTGGTTCCCGCCGCGCTCGGCGTGCGCACTGCGGATCGCCGCGCCGATCGTCGCCTGCGAGGTGACGCCGACCACGCGCCCGTCGCCGTCCACGGCGACCGCCCAGCCGGTGGGCGAGAGCACCGCGCAGTCCAGCGCGTCCCGCAGCGACTCGCGGCCGAACTCGAACGGCCGCCCGTAGCTGATGAGTTGGTCGGCCGACAGGCTCTTCCCGCCGCCCGCGAGGTACTTCGGCTCGGCCCAGCCCAGCGGCTTGCCATCGGCGCCGGTGACCAGCAGGTAGGGCACCTCGGCGGCGGCCCGCTCCGCGATCTGCGCGGGCGTGGTGTCGACCGAGACCACGGGCGCGGTGGTGAGCTCCAGGCCCGCGGAGGTGAAGAACGACAGCCGCCGCACCCCGCGGTCGGTGCCGAGGAAGTCCTCGACGAAGTCGTCGGCCGGGCGGGACAGCAGCTCGTCCGGCGGCGCGAACTGCGCCAGCCGGCCGCCGGTCCGCAGCACCGCGATCATGTCGCCGAGCCGGATCGCCTCGTCGATGTCATGCGTGACGAAGACGATGGTCTTGCCCAACTCCTCCTGGATACGCAGGAGTTCGGCTTGAAGTACCTTGCGGACGATCGGGTCGACGGCGGAGAACGGCTCGTCCATCAGCAGCACCGGCGGGTCCGCGGCGAGCGCCCGGGCCACCCCGACGCGCTGCTGCTGGCCGCCGGAGAGCTGGTAGGGATAGCGCTTGGCGAGCGAGGAGTCCAGGCCGACCCGCTCCATCAGCTCCGACGCGCGGCTGCGGGCCCGGTTCTTGTCCCAGCCGAGCATGCGCGGGACGGTGGCGATGTTGTCCAGGATCGTACGGTGCTGGAAGAGGCCCGCGTTCTGGATGACGTAGCCCATCGACCGGCGCAGCGCGTTGACCGGCTGCTGGTGGATGTCGGCGCCGTCGATCAGGATGCGCCCCGAACTCGGCTCCACCATGCGGTTGATCATCCGCATGGTGGTGGTCTTGCCGCAGCCCGAGGGGCCGACCAGCACGGTGATGGCGTTGTCCGGTATCTCCAACGACAGGTTGTCGACCGCGGTGGTGCCGTCGGGATACCGCTTGGTTATCGACTCGATCTGTATCAAAAGTCCGTGTCCCCTCCGGGATTGGCATCGCTGCGGCCTGCTCCCGGGCACGCGCGCACAGCCGTCGCGGGCAGAGTCTAGACCGGCAGTATGACAACAGTTTGAATCCGGCCAGGACGGCCGGTCTTATGCCCCGGTACGTACCGCGGACCCTACGTCACACGTCCCGGGCGCGCAGCGCCCACACCCCGGCGAGCAGCGCGCCCGCCGCCCATCCCGCCGCCACCGCGAGCCCGGCCCACGGCCCGATCGGCAGCGCCCGCACCGCGTCCGGCACGGTGGTCCGCACCCCCAGCCCCGCACTGGTCGGCCCGACCCGCACCAACCGCCGCTGCCACACCGGGTCGTCCACCAGCGCCGCCGCCACCGGGAAGAGGTACAGCAGCGCGAGGACGCAGCCGACCGACGCGCCCGGGTCCCGTACGACCGCGGCCGTACCGAGCGCGAGCACCGCGGCCACCGCCAGCCCGAGGTGCACCCCGGTCAGCGCGGTTTTGGCCGCGTCCGTCCCGGGGCGGCCGTCCACCGACCCGGCGGCCAGCGCACCGACCGCGACGGTCAGCACCACGAGCGCGCCGAGCAGCGGCCACGTGGCGGGGGACGTGCGTGCCTTGGTCCACTCCGTGCGGACCGCGTCCCGCAGCGCCCCGCACCGGAGGCGCCCGTCCACGGCGTTCACCCGTCCCTCCGGCGCAGCAGCGCGTACGCGGCGGTGAGCACGGCCGCGGTCCAGCCGAGGAGGACCGCCAGCCCCGCCCACGGCGCCAGCGGGTAGTAGCCCTCCGACGCCGTGTAGAGGCCCGCGACCTGCCGGTAGCGGACCAGCGTCTGCTGCACGGCGAACGCGGCCGCCGGTGCTCACCGCCGGCGGAGTGCGGTTGGACCCCGCCCGGCGGACCGCCTTCCGCGCCGGGCGCCGACTCGACCTGAGCCCGAAGGAGTTCGCGCTGCTGGAGTGCCTGCTCGGGGCGCGCGGCGCGGCCGTCTCCGCGGAAGAGCTGCTGGACCGGGTGTGGGACGAGGCCGCCGACCCGTTCACGACCACCGTGAAGACCACCGTGCGGCGGCTGCGGCTGAAGTTGGGCGAGCCGCCGCTGATCGAGACCGTCCGCGAGGGCGGCTACCGGATCGAGGAGTCGTGACGGCGGTGCGGGCGGTCCGGCCGCTGCCGTGGCCCCGTACGGTGCGGATGCGGCTCGCCGTGCTCTACGGCGGCCTCTTCCTGCTCTCCGGTACGGTCCTGCTCGCCATCCCCAACCTGTTCGTGGGGTCGACCTCGACCATCCGCGCGCCCGGCACCGCGGCAGCGGGCCCGCACCCGCCCGGGTACGGCCCCTCGCTGGCGGAGACCCAGCACGGCCGCGACATGCGGCAGTACGTCACCGGGTCCGCGGTCGCGCTGGTGGCGCTGGTGGCCCTGTCGGTGGCGCTGGGCTGGCTGCTGTCCGGGCGGCTGCTCCGGCCGCTGCGGACGATCACCGCGGCCGCCGGGGAGATGTCCGCGGCCGGCCTCGGGCGGCGGCTGGCGATCCGCAGCTCGGGCGACGAGTTCACACAGCTCGGGCAGACCCTGGACGACCTGTTCGCCCGGCTGGAGGCGTCCTTCCAGGCCCAGCGGCACTTCGTGGCAAACGCCTCGCACGAGCTGCGCACACCACTCGCGGCCGAACGCACCCTGCTCCAGGTCGCGTTGGCCGATCCCGGCGCCGACGCGGCGGCGCTGCGGGAGGCGTGCGAGCAGGCGCTGCTGCTCGGGGCGCGGCAGGCCCGGCTGATGGAGGCGCTGTTCGCGCTCGCCACCGGGGAGCGCGGGGTGCGGCAGTGGGAGGACGTCGACCTCGCGGAGGTCGCGGCGGAGGTGCTGGCCCGCCACGGCGAGGAGGCTGCCGGCCTGGACGTCGAGGTGGCGGCCGACCTCGGCCCGGCCCTCGTACGCGGCGACCGGGGCCTGGCCGACCTCCTGCTGGACAACCTCGTGGGCAACGCGCTGCGCCACAACCGCCCCGGCGGCCACGTCCGCGTCCGCACCTGCGGCTCCCCCGGCGGCGGAGGACACCTCGAGGTCGCCAACTCCGGGACGGTCGTGCCGCCGGAGGAGGTCGACCGCCTCTTCGAGCCCTTCCAGCGGCTGGGCACCGCGCGCACCGGCGGGCCCCAGCACGGCCACGGACTGGGCCTGGCCATCGTCCGCGCCGCCACCACCGCCCACGGCGCGGCCCTCACCCTCACCCCGCACCCCGGCGGCGGCCTCACCGTACGCGTCGACTTCCCGCCCGGCCCGGCTGCGAAGGCGCGGTGAGGATGGGCTTGGATGGGGGGAACGGACGGCGAACGGCAGTGGAAGGGCAGGTCACGGCATGACGGTGACGGCACTGGTGGTGCAGAACACCCCGACCGGCGGGCCGGGGCGGTGGGAGCGGTGGCTGTACGAGGGCGGGCTGACACTGGAGGTCGTGCACGGCTACGCGGGCGACCCGCTGCCGGAGCGGCTGCGGCCGCGCTACCAGGCGCTGGTGGTCCTCGGCGGCGGCTACCTCCCGGACGACGACGCCCGCGCGCCCTGGCTCGCGCGCACCCGTGAACTGGCGGGCGAGGCCCTGGAGTTCGGCCTTCCGGTGTTCGGGATCTGCCTGGGCGGCCAGTTGCTCGCCCAGGTGGGCGGGGGCGCGGTGCGCGGCGAGCACGGCCGGCCCGAGGTCGGCGACGTAGAACTGACGTTGCGTCAGGAAGCGGCGGACGACCCGCTGTTCACGGGCTTGCCGAGCCGCCCGCACGCCATCGAGAACCACGTGGACGCCATCACCGCCCTGCCCCCGGGCGCCACCTGGCTCGCCTCCACCGAGGGCTGCCCCTACCAGGCGTTCCGGCTCGGCGGCAGCGCGTGGGGCGTCCAGTTCCACCCCGAGGCGGCCGCCGACCGCATCGCCCACTGGGACCCCGACCGCCTGGCCCGCCTCGGCGCCGACCGCGACACCCTGCACCGCGACGCCCTGGCCGCCGACGCCGCCGCGGCGGCCGTCTGGCAGAAGGTGGCCCTGCGCTTCGCCCACCACGCGGCCACCACCGCGGCGTGACGCCGCTGGGCATCCCCCCGGGTGTCCGGCCGGGCATTCCCGGGCGACCCCCGGGGCGGCGCGGCGGAGGTTTTTAGCCAGAATGAAACGCAACGACTGTCCGATTCACTCCTGTTGACGGGGGCGGGCGGTGAAGTCCAGGATTGTGCCGAACGTCGATCGACACGCGCGGCCGGCACCCGACCAGGGCCGCGGCCCGAAAGACCGGCCGGGCCGGCGGCTCCCCCCGTGGTTGCCGGCCCGGCTGCCGTCCGTTCCGGTGCCCGACGTGAAATCGCCACGCCGAAAACCGCGTGCTTCGCCACACCATCCGCCGAAGGCGCGTAACGTAGGACCTGCGTGGCGGCCCCCATCCCCCCCCGGGGCCGTCACTGCACTCGTTCGGCGGCTCCGGGTGAACCCGGAGCCGCCGTTTTTTCGTGCGGGAGGTGCCGTACGGCCGGTGCGGTCCCGTGCGGCGCGTACGGTCAGTGGCGACCAGTGGCGGTCAGTGGCCGAACAGGTGCCGGCCGTGGCGGCGGGACCCGGTGTGCGCGGGACTCACCCGCTGCGCGCCCGCCCCGGCCGCGGCCGCCTCCTCGTTCTCCCGCCGCGCGACCAGCGCGTCCCGCTCGCGGTCGGCGGCGGCCGCGTCGTGCCGCAGCGCCCGGTACCGGCGCGACCTGCGCCGGTACAGCGCGCCCCCGCCCATCGCCATCAGGCAGCCGAGCCCGAAGATCAGGGCGAGGGCGAGCCCGGCGCAGAAGAGCGCGAGGCCGTTCATGGTCGCGATGTGGTGGCCGAGCACGGTCACGTCGTAGTGCGGGCCGCCGCCGAGGTTGTCGGCGATGGCGAGCCCGACGAACGCGGCCGTACAGGCGAGGAGCAGCAGTCCCAGCAGGATCAGCATCTGCGGTCACCTCCGAAGA
The DNA here is from genome assembly GCF_057708125.1 of Actinacidiphila sp. bgisy145. NCBI lineage: Bacteria > Bacillati > Actinomycetota > Actinomycetes > Kitasatosporales > Streptomycetaceae > Actinacidiphila > Actinacidiphila sp. bgisy145. The sequence goes on along the minus strand of NZ_JBYIRL010000004.1, from coordinate 249,304 downwards.
ACGGGGACCCCCCTCTGCTGACCGGCTACCCCCGTCCGCCGGAGGTCACGCCAATCGCAGGGCCGCCTCGCGCACCGCGCGCGTGTCCGTGCGCACATCCGCCAGCCCCGGCAGCGCCTCCCCCGCCGCGCCCCGCGACCCGGGCTCCCCTCGCAGCTGCCGCGCCCAGGCCAGCAGCTGGCGCCGGAACCCGGTCTGCCCCGGCTCGGCGGTGTACACGCGCCGCTCGGCCGGCCCGCCCGCCGGGTCCCAGCTCTGCACGGTCAGCGTGGCTGCCTCGTCCCGCGCGTACGGCGAGGGCAGCGTGAGAGTGGCCACACCGTCCGACGCGGTGAACTCCAGCACCTCCCGGTAGCGGCGGTGCGCGGGCAGCCGCTGGTGGGTCATGTCGACCAGCAGCCCGTCGTCGGGCCGCCACCGGCAGCTCACCCCGGCGCCCTGGGCCCACCCGTCGGCGTGCAGCAGCCGCCCGGCCAGCTTCCGGCCGCTGCCGGCCAGCACCGCGTGCACCAGGTTGACCTGGTGGATCAGCGAACCGCCGAGCCCGCGGGCGTACGCCTCCCGCTGCGCCTGAGAGGCAGCCGGCCCGAGCGCGCGGGCCAGCGCCTCCCGGGCCGGCGGCGGCTGCGGGCCGAAGGGCGGCGGGTCGTACGGCAGCAGGTGTGCGACCTGGTGCGGCGCGTTCGGGTCGTGGATGTCCACGGTCAGGCGGCGGGCCCGGTCGAGCCGGGCCCGGCAGTGGTCGAGGAAGAGCCGCACCACCGGGTCGTGCCGCTTCATGTACCCGGCGGTGACCGGCAGGCCGGTGCGGCGCTCGGCCGCGGCCAGCTCCTCGATCTCCGCGGGGTCGAGGGTGACGGGTTTCTCACAGAGCACCGGCAGGCCGGCGGCCAGGCACTCCAGGACGACGTCGCGGTGCGTCCACCACGGGGTGCAGACCAGCGCGGCCCGGGCGCCCGCGCGGGCGGCCGCGGTGACCGATGCGTACCGGTCCACCGCGCCGAGGCCCACCCGGTGCAGGGCGGCGATGTGGGCGGGGTCCGGCTCGACCACGGCGGCGAGGTGCAGCTCGTCCGGGAGGTCGCGCAGTTCCCGCAGGTGGGCGGCGTGCGCCACCTTCCCGGCGCCCACCAGCACCACGGGCACCGGGCCCCCGCCCGCCCGCTCCCCGCCGATTCCTGCCCGTTGTGCGGGCCATCCGTTCATTCCGCGATCCTCCCGAAGCTGGCGCCGGACGCGGCCGTGATCGATTATGGGACGGTCCGGATCGGTCCGGAAAACGGAACCGTCGAAACCCTGTGCGGCAGGCAGGCGACGCGACCGTTGATAAAGTCGCCCTGTGGCGGCGCACCGGGGATACGGCCCGCCCCAGGACAGCCACGCAGGGTTGCAGTGAGGGTGAGGGGGAGACATGGCCAGTTCGGCAAGGGGCAGCGGCCCGGACCCGGGCGCCACCGCATTCGCCCTCTACCAATGGCTCCTGGGCAACGGCTCCGCCGAGCCGACCGAGATCGCCACCCAACTCGACCTGTCCGCGCAGGACGCCGAGGCCGGCTGGCAGGAACTGCGCTCGCTAGGCCTGGTCCGGCAGAGCTGGCACCCCGGCAAGGTCGACAGCGTGGAGCCGGACACCGCCCTGATCAGGCTGCTCAACCGGCAACGTGACACGCTGCGCGCGCAGAGCGAGGAGCTCGCGTCGATCGTGCAGGCCGCGGACACCCTCATCGAGCGCTACCGCCCGGTGGTGTCCCACGAACCGGCCGAGGTCGAGGTGGAAATCCTCACCGGCCACGCCCGCAGGCGCGAGTTCGTCAGGGACTTCGATGCCACTGTGACGGAAGTCGTCTCGTCAATGCACCCGGGTCCGCTTCCGCCCCCCGAATACCTGGAGAACTCCCTCAACTCCGACCGGGCCTTTATCGAGAAGAACATCCGGGTCCGCGCCCTTTACGGCCAGAGCGTGAATTCGGGCCCACGGCAACGCAAATACCTGACGGACCTGGCGGCGGCGGGCGCGGAAGTCCGGCTCATTCCGGCGGTCCCCTTCGACCTTCTGGTCGCGGACGAGCACACCGCGCTCACCAGGGCCGACCCCTCCGACCCCAATGGTCCGGCCGTGGTCATCCGCGGCCCGGTGCTGGTCCGCTCCTACCTGGCCATGTACGAAGACTGCTGGCTGCGATCGGTCCCCTACGCTACGAAGGCCACCGTCGGCGACGACCCGGGACGCGAGCTGACCGAGCAGCACCGCACCACCCTGCGCCTCCTCGCCAACGGGCTCACCGACGAGCGCATCGCCCGTAAACTAGGGGTATCTCTGCGCACGGTGAGCCGCCTGGTATCCGAAGTGATGCGGTACCTTGAGGCGGAAAGCAGGTTTCAGGCGGGCGTACTTGCCGCGACCAACGACCTGATCTGATGTGCGCGATTGCGCCATGGCGCGACTCCGCACGACCGGAATGTGGCGTTCCTGTGTTATCAGTTGGCAGCATTGGTATTGCTGTGCATTCTGCGTGCCCCCCGAACGCATGCGGCTCACTACCAGCCGTTGTCAGCTAAGGAAAACCCATGTCGTGTAAATGGCTCACCACCCACGCACCTTCGGTGGCTGCGTTGACGCTCGCTCTCACTCTCGGGGGCGTGGGTGCCGCGGCCGCCACCAGCACCGACGCGTGCCCGTCGCCCGCCCAGACGTCGAACTCGTCGACCCATGTGACGCGCCTCGCGTACGACACGGGCAGCGACGCCGACTCCGGCACCACCCACACGGTGTCGCCGGCAACGTGGTACCCGCCGGCCTGAGCACCGGCAGCGTGCGATTCGCGCTGTACGGCCCGAGATGATTCACGGGCCGTACAGCGCTTCCTGCGTGTGGGGGGCCGTTGTGTGTGGGGGGAACGGCTTCGCAGGAAGTTCGGGGTGGGTGGGGTGACAGGTAGTGGGGGGTCAGGCCGCGCGGCCGGTGGAGGTGGGGGTCGCGGAGAAGGTGGGGGTTCGCAGGGCCCGCAGCGCCTGCCGGAGCACCGCGTCGATGTCCGCGGCGGCGTCCTCGGCGGCCGGATGTACGGCCAGCCAGCCGAGATGCCTCCGGAGGAAGGCCGCGAGGGCCGGCACCGTCCGCAGGGGGAGACGGACGGTGCGGCCCTCGACCATCAGATCGGCCCAGGAGGCAAGAGTGCCTCGTACAGCGGCGCGCGCCTCGACAGCCGGCCCGTTCAGGGGGATGCCGGGCCGGGCAGTGCCGGTCTCACGATCGCCGGAGTCCGGCGCCGCTACGAGGGGTGCCTCCAACTCGCCGTATACCCGGGGAAGCAAGGCGAGTTGCCGATCCAGCCGCTCCTGGCAAGGCTCACACAGGGCCGGGTCCGTCTCGACACACAGATGGTGTGCGCTCCGGAACTCGGTCTCCTGCACTGAGTCGTTCCTTCCTCGCCGGGGGCGGTAAGAAGAGAGAACCAGGAACCGGGTGATCCGGACAATGCCCACCGACCGGCCGGAATCCGCAATGGCGCGTTCGCGCAGCAGAACCGCGGTCAGCCCTGTGACCTGGGGCGTCGGAACGCGAGCCATGTGGCGTGCGGGGCAGGCACGTTCGCGCAATCCTCAGCGGTCCCGCACCGTGATGCCGAGGGTCTGCGCCAGCGCGGGAGCGAGGTCCAGCAGCTGGTGCGAACCGATCACCGCGCCGCGCAGGCTGTCGTACCCGTCGGCGAGGTCGATGGCGACCGCGCCGCGCAGGTCGGCGCGCTTCAGCTCCGCCCGGCCCAGCCGGACCTGCTCCAGCCGGCTGCCGGGGAAGGCCGCGCCCGTCAGCCGGGCGCCGCCGAGGTCGACGTCCCGCAGCACGCAGTCCTCGAAGACCACGTCGTCCAGCCGCGCGGCGCGCAGGTTGACCGAGTCGAGCTTGCAGCGGCGGAAGACCACCCGGCGCAGCACCGCGCCGAACGCCTCGACCCCGGCGAGCGAGCAGCCGACGAGCGCCGAGTCCAGCCAGGTGCTCTCGGCGAGCGAGACGCCGGTGAAGCGGGTGCCGGACGCCCACAGGTCGTTCATCCGGGCGCCGCGCAGGTCGGTGCCGTCGAAGGAGCAGTCGGTGACGGCCGATTCGAGGAAGCGGGACCCGGCGGCGCGGCCGCCCGGCGGGACGTCGAGCCGGTCCAGGTGCACGGTGTCGTAGTCGCCCTCGACCTCCAACGGGCCGGTGTGCGGGCGCAGCAGGTGCGCGTAGGGCAGGTCGGCGAGGTCGTCCGGGGCGTGGGGCACGGCGGTCATACCGATCACCCTAGGCCGGGGCACCGACAGAGCCGGCCGTGGCGAACACCAGCACGCAAGGCGACTTAACGGACATACCGGTCGGCGGTTGCTAGCGTGACCGCCCATGAGCGCAACGTCGGCGACCGCTCCTCCCCCGCCCACCCCGCCCCACCCGGCCGCCCAGACCGGCGCGGCGCGGCCCCGCCCGGCCGCCCGCCGCGGTGTGGAGCTGTGCCTGCTGGTGGCCGCGGTGGCCATCTCGGTCTGCGGCTACGCGGACGTGGGGCTGGCCCGCAGCGGCGCGGCGCCCAAGGACGCGCTGTCGTACGGCGCCGGGCTCGGCGGGCTGGCGCTGCTGGCGCACCTCGCGGTGCGCGCCCGGGCCCGGTACGCCGACCCGCTGCTGCTGCCGGTCGCGGTGCTGCTCAACGGTGTGGGGCTGGTGCTGGTCCACCGGCTGGACCTGGAGCCGGTGCTCGGCCCGCGGGCGGCGCCGGCCCAACTGGTGTGGTCCGCGTGCGGGGTGGGCCTGTTCGCGGTGGCGGTGCTGCTGCTGCGCGACCACCGGGTGCTGGCGCGGTACACCTATGTGAGCGTGACCGCGGCGCTGGTGCTGCTGGCCGCGCCGATCGCCTTCCCGGCGGTGAACGGGGCCCGGATCTGGATCAGGGTGGCCGGGTTCTCCATCCAACCGGGCGAGTTCGCGAAAGTGCTGCTGGCGGTCTTCTTCGCCGGCTACCTGGCGGCGAACCGCGCGGCGCTGGCGTACGCGGGCCGCCCGCTGCCGCTGGCGGGGCGGCTGAAGGGGCTGCGGCGGCTCCAGTTGCCGACCGGGCGGGTGCTGGGGCCGGTGATCGCGGTGTGGCTGGCGAGCGTGGGCGTGCTGGTGCTGGAGCGCGACCTCGGCACGTCGCTGCTGTTCTTCGGGCTGTTCGTGGTGATGCTCTACGTGGCGACCGGGCGGGTCGGGTGGACCGCGGCGGGGCTGGCGCTGGCGGCGGGCGGCGCGGTGGCGGTGGGCGCGACCGAACCGCATGTACACGCGCGGGTGCGGGACTGGCTGCATCCGTTCGCGTCGATCGGCGCCGGGCAGGGGCCCGGCCAGCTCGCCCAGTCGCTCTTCGCCTTCGGCGACGGCGGAGCGCTGGGCACCGGGCTCGGCCGGGGCTCGTCCTACCTGGTGGGCTTCGCCGCGAAGTCGGACTTCGTGCTGGCCACCGTGGGCGAGGAGTTGGGGCTCGCCGGGCTGTGCGCGCTGCTGGCGCTGTACGCGCTGCTGGTGGCGCGGGGCTTCGCGGCGGCTCTGGCCACCCGGGACCCGTTCGGGCGGCTGCTGGCGGCGGGGCTGGCGTCGATCGTGGCGCTCCAGGTGTTCGTGGTCACCGGCGGGGTGACGGACCTGATCCCGCTGACCGGCATGGCGATGCCGTTCCTGGCGCAGGGCGGCTCGTCGGTGGTGGCGAACTGGCTGGTCGTGGCGCTGCTGGTGCGGATCAGCGACCGGGCCCGCCGCCCGGACCCGCAAGGACCGGCCCCGGAACGCCGACGCCCGCAACTGCCCGGGAACCCGGCGTGAACCGCTGCGTACGGCACGCCGCCGTCTTCTGCCTCCTGCTGCTGCTCGCCCTGCTCGCCAACGCCACCCGCGTGCAGCTCGTGGCGGCCGGCGGCTACGCGGCGAACCCCGCCAACCGGCGCGCGGACATCGCCCGCTACGCCCAGCCGCGCGGCGACATCCTCGTCGGCGGCCGCGCCGTCACCGGATCGCGGCCGGCCGGCGGCCCGTTGAGGTACGTCCGCAGCTACGCCGACGGCCCGCTGTACGCGCCGGTGACCGGCTTCTCCTCGCAGACCTACGGCGCCACCCTGCTGGAGGGCACCGAGGACAGCCTGCTCGACGGCACGTCGGGCGCGCTGGACGACCAGCCGCTGTGGCGCGAGATCACCCGGGCCCGGCAGCGCGGCGGCGACGTCCACACCACGATCGAGCCGGCCGCGCAGCAGGCCGCGTACGACGGGCTGGCCGGGCGCAGGGGCGCGGTGGCCGCGCTCGACCCGGCCACCGGGCGCATCCTCGCGCTGGTCTCCTCGCCGTCCTACGACCCGGGGCTGCTGTCGGGTGCGGGCGCGTCGGTGACGGCGGCCTGGAAGCGGCTGAACGCCGACCCGCAGCAGCCGATGCTGGACCGGGCGATCCGCCAGACATACCCGCCGGGTTCGACGTTCAAGGTGGTCACGGCGGCCGCCGCGCTGGCCGCGGGCGAGGTCACCGATCTGCGGGCGCCGACGAACTCGCCGGACCCGTATCGGCTGCCGGGCACGGACGTGGCGCTGACCAACGAGGGCGCGGGCTGCCGCGACGCCAGCGTCTACGACGCCTTCCGCTACTCCTGCAACACGGTGTTCGCCAAGCTCGGCGCCGACCTGGGCGCGGCGGACGTGGTGGCGCAGGCGGAGCTGTTCGGCTTCAACGACAGCCGGTTGCGCATCCCGCCGAGCGTCGCGAAGAGCAACGTGGACACCGTCATGAGCCCGGACCAGGTGGCCCTGTCCTCGATCGGGCAGTACGACACCACCGCGACGCCGCTCCAGATGGCCATGGTGGCCGCGGCGGTCGGCAACGGCGGGCGACTGATGGCGCCGTACCTGGTGGACCGGGTGACCAACCACGCCGGGAGCACCGTCTCGCAGGCCCGGCCGCACCTGCTGCACCAGGCGGTGGACGCGCGGACGGCCGCGGCGCTCCAGGAGCTGATGGAGGGGGTGGTCACCGAGGGCACCGGGACCAGCGCGGCGCTCCCGGGCGCGGTGGTCGGGGGGAAGACCGGCACCGCGCAGCACGGCCTGGCCAACACCGGTACGCCGTACGCCTGGTTCCTGTCCTACGCCAAGCCGCCCGGCGGGACCCGGGCGGCGGTGGCGGTCGCGGTGGTGGTGGAGGACGCCGACGCGGTGCGCGCGGACATCTCCGGGGGCGGGAACGCGGCGCCGATCGCCCGCGCGGTGATGGCGGCGGTGCTGCGGCAGCCCGCGGCCGGGCTCAACCGACCTGCGGGAAGCTGAACGCGTAGCCCTGCTGCTGGAGCCAGGTCAGGGTCTGGTCGAGCGCGGCGACGGTCTGCGAGCGGTCGCCGCCGCCGTCGTGGAAGAGGATGGTCGGGCCGTTGCCGATCTCGTACTTGACGGTGTTGACGATGGTGGACACGCCCTTGCGCTGGTAGTCCTCGGTGTCGACGTTCCAGCCGAGCGGGCGCATGCCGTGCTGGGCGGCGAAGGCGCGGCTGGCCGGGGTGAAGGCGCCGCCGGGCGCGCGGTAGTAGTACACCCGGGCGCCGCCGGACGCGGTCTCGATCATCTGCTGCGCGTCCCGGATCTCGGACTGCTGGTAGGCGACGGACTTCTTGTCCATGCCCTCGTCGTGGTGGACGGTGTGGTCGCACAGCCGGTGGCCGGCGGCGACGACCTCGCGGACCAGGGACGGGTTGTCGCGGGCCTGCGGGCCGATCATGCAGAAGGTGGCGTGCACGCCGTGCTGCTTGAGCACCGCCAGCACCTTCGGGGTCCAGACCGGGTCCGGGCCGTCGTCGATGGTGATGTTGACGGCTTTGCCGGACGCCTCGGCGGCGTGCACGATCGAGTCGGGGACGACCGGGTACTGCTGGTTCGTGCCCTTGCCGCCGGACTTCCCGTCGCCGGTGCCGCCGGTGCCGCCGCTGCCGGGCTGTGCGGAGTGGTTGGTGCCGGTCGGGCCGGAGGCGGCGGAGGCGGAGTGGCCGGAGCCGGGCGAGACGACCGCGGTGACCACCGCGGCGAGGACGACGACGGCCACGGCGACGGCGATCGCGACGAACCGCGGGGTGGACCGGCGCGGCCGCTGCGGCCCGCTGCTGTTCCAGCCCGGTCCGCCGAACCCGGCCGACCCGTACCCGGCCGATCCGTGCTCGGCCGGCCCGTACTCCGCCGGTCCGAACTCGCCCGGCCCGGTGAACTCGCCCGGCCCGTACGGCTGCTCCGGTATCTGCCCCGGTTCCGTCATGTGCTTCCCCGCCCGCTTTCCGTCTCGCTCGGCTCCTTGCGGCGGCAGGTCTCCCCGTCCGCGTTCGGTCGGATAGATGCCACCGCCCGAGCCGCGGTTCCGCGCCTGGTCAGCGGTACCGGCACCGTTACAGAATCCGGACGGCGCCGCCGTGCGAGGCGGCGCACCGGTGCCCCGGGCGCGAGACCCCGGGGCCCACGGTACGGGAGGGACCGGCGGCGTCAGGAACCGTCGGCGCCCCGGGCCACCGCCTCGGTCACCTCGGCGACGCGGGCGGCCTCCTCGGCCGCGAACCGCTCGGCGTCCAGGCGTTCGGCGATCTCCTCGTCCTGGGTCATCAGCAGGTCCAGGTTGGAGTCGCCCAGGTCGAACACGCCCAGGTCCAGGTACGCCTTCTGGAGCCGCGGCCCCCACAGCCCGATGTCCTTCACGCACGGCACGATCCGGCTGAAAAGCAGCTTGCGGAACAGGTGCAGGAACTCCGACTCCTCGGTCAGCGCGACCGCCTCGGCCGGCGGGATGCCGAAGTTCGCCAGCACCTCGGTGCCGCGCAGCCGGTCCCGCATCAGGTAGCAGCCCTCGATCACGAACTCCTCGCGCTCGCGCAGTTCGGCGTCCGACAGCTGCTTGTAGTAGTCGCGCAGCGCCATCCGCCCGAACGCGACGTGCCGCGCCTCGTCCTGCATCACGTACGCGAGGATCTGCTTCGGCAGCGGCTTGTCGGTGGTGTCGCGGATCATGCCGAACGCGGCCAGCGCCAGGCCCTCGATGAGCACCTGCATGCCCAGGTAGGGCATGTCCCAGCGGGAGTCGCGCAGGGTGTCGCCGAGCAGCGCCTGGAGGTTGTCGTTGATCGGGTACAGCATCCCGATCTTCTCGTGCAGGAACCGGCCGTAGATCTCGGCGTGCCGGGCCTCGTCCATGGTCTGGGTGGCCGAGTAGAACTTCGCGTCCAGGTCGGGCACCGACTCCACGATGCGGGCCGCGCAGACCATCGCGCCCTGCTCGCCGTGGAGGAACTGGCTGAACTGCCAGGAGGTGTAGTGCTGGCGCAGCAGCCCGCGTTCGCCCGCGCTCATCGCGTCCCAGTAGCGGGTGCCGTACAGGGTCATCGCCTCGTCGGGGGTGCCGAGCGGGTCGTACGGGTCGACCTCCAGGTCCCAGTCGATGCGGCGCACCGCGTCCCACTGCTTGTCCTTGCCCTTCTGGTAGAGGGCGAGCAGGCGGTCGCGGCCGTCGTCGTACTCCCACGAGAAGCGGGCGGCGCCGTGGGCGGGGACCTGCCAGGTCCACTCGGTGGGGGGCTGCGGGTAGAGACCTTCCGTCGACATCGACACACTCCGATCGGGCGGCTGCGGATGTTCTGCGGGCGCGCTGTGGGGGTTCTGCACGGGCGCTGTGGGCGTCGTCACCGTTGTCGCACGGGGACTTGACGGGCTTGTTGACACAGAGTCTCATAAGAACCGTACCCAAGGTAACCCTCGTGCGGCGGAGGCCGGTTCACCATGGACGCAACCTTGATCAGCCGGGAGAAGACGGCAGAGCGGCTGCTGACCGCCTCGGCGAAGCACTCGTTCGACCCCGACACGGAGCTGGACTGGGAGGCCCCCTTCGAGGAGGACGCCTGGTTCTGGCCGCCGGAGCTCGTCTCGCTCTACGACACCCCGCTGTGGCGGCGCATGCCGGAGGAGCAGCAGCGCGAACTGTCCCGCCACGAGGCGGCGTCGCTGTGTGCGTCGGGCGTGTGGTTCGAGACGATCCTCATGCAACTGCTGCTGCGGCACACGTACTCGCTCGACCCGACCAGCGCGCACGTGCGGTACGCGCTCACCGAGATAGCGGACGAGTGCCGCCACTCCAAGATGTTCGCCCGCGCGGTCACGAAGTTCGGCACCCCGACCTACGGGCCGACCCGCCTCGACCACTCCCTGGGGCGCATCCTCAAGACGTTCTCCACGACGCCGGGTTCCTTCACCGGCACCCTCCTCGCCGAGGAGATCCTCGACTGGATGCAGCGGCTGACCTTCCCCGACGAGCGGGTCCAGCCCTTCGTCCGCGGGGTGACGCGGATTCACGTCGTGGAGGAGGCCCGGCACATCAGGTACGCGCGGGAGGAGCTGCGCCGGCAGATGGAGACCGCGCCGCGGTGGGAGATCATGCTCACCCGGACCATGTCCGCCGAGGCCGCCCGGGTCATCGCGCGCTCCCTGATCAGCCCCCAGGTCTACGCGAGCGTCGGCCTGAACCCCGCGGAGGCGGTCGCGGCGGTGAAGGAGAGCGGGCACCGGCGGGAGATGATGCGGCACTCGGCGAAGAAGCTGATGGACTTCTTCGACGAGATCGGGCTGCTCAGGGGGCCGTCGATGCCGCTGTGGCGGGCGTCGGGGCTGCTGTAGTCGGCGTCGGGGCTGCTGTAGCGGTCGCTTCCGCCCGCGCGGCCCGCGGCCCGCAGCCCGGCCGGTGGCTGGAACTCGCCGCCGCGGCGGCCCTTCACAGGGTCGGCCGCGGGCGTTCCGGCGTACCTGCGTTCGGGTTCCGGGGCGGCGGAGGGGGTGTGGTCGAACAGTTCGGATGAGCGGTGCGCGGCGGGTGAGAGGGTTCGCGTCATTGCGGGGCGTTCGAGGAGTGTCGCCCATCTGGGCCATTTAGCTTAATAGTTATGGAAATGGGGAGACCGAGGGCCCGCCGGGGCGGGTGGTGCGTGCGGGCCGCCGTGGCCCTGGCGGCCGGCGGGGTGGCCGTGTTGGCGGCGGCCGGGGTGGGGCAGGCCGCCGGGGCGCGGGCGGACGCCCCGCGGGGCGGGGGCTGCGTGATCGTGGTGCTGGCCGGGGTCGTGGTGCAGATCGGCGGACCGTGCGGGCCGGCCGCGCCGACGTCCGGGCCGCCGGCTTCCGTTCCTCCCACGTCGGTCGGCCCCACCTCCAGCGGTGTCCCGACCTCCTCGGCGCCCGGGTCGGGCGCTCCGCCGTCCACGGCTCCTCCCTCCGCGGTGCCGACCTCGGCTGCTCCGGCGCCCGGGGCGCCGGGGTCGGGCGCTGCCTCGTCCACGGCGCCGACGCGTTCGGGGCCGGCGGCGGATTCTCCGGGCAGGTCCCCGGCGTCCGCCGGTACGGCCTCCGGTACGGCCGCGGCGCCGTCGGCCGGTGTGCCGGTGCCGGTGGGGGTGGCGGGTGCGGGCGGCCGGGCCGTCCACGCGTCGGGCGAGGACGTCTACGAGGCGGGGCAGGAGGCCGCCGTTCCCGGCCGGGAGGGGGGTTGGGACCGGTGGTGGGGGATGGCGCTGGTGGCCGTACTGCTGCCGGCGGTGCTGGCGGCGGCCGTACCGCGCGGGGTGCCGCGCCGCCACTGAGGCCGCTTCGCCGTTGCGACAGCTCTGCCGTTGAGGCCGCATTGCCTTTGAGGTGCTTCGCGTTGACAGCCCGTCAGGTGCCCGTACCCAGGGAGTGGCCATGTCCATCTATGTCGTCTCGCTGCTGGCCACGGTCGGCGGCGGGTGTCTCGCGCTGCTGCTCGGGCGGTTCCTCGGGACGGGACGGCGGGCGGCGGCCGGGGAGTTCGGCGGGCAGGCGCAGTCGCTGATCGGCGCGGTGCTGCTCAGCTCGTTCATCCTGCTCACCGGGTTCCAGGTGGCCGGGAGCTGGTCCGCGCTCAGCGACGCGCGGGAGGGGACGTACGACGAGGCGCGGGCGCTGGCGGACGCGTACTGGGCGGTCGGGGGGCTGGCGCCGGCCGACCGGGCCAGGGCGCGGGAGTTGCTGCGGGTGTACACCGGGGAGGTGCGGGGGGCGGAGTTCCATGAACTGGCCCGGGGGCGGACCAGTGCGGCCGCCTGGCGCGACCTGGACGCCGTGCGCTCGGCGGTGCGGGCCGCGCCCGCGACCACGGCCGGGCCGCAGACGGCGAAGGCGGCCGCGCAGACCGCGCTCAACTCCGTCTACCAGGACCGCACCGAACGCGCCGCCCAGGTCAAGGGGCAGATGCCGCGGGTGACCTGGATCGCCATGCTCGTCGTCGGCGCCTTCCTCGTCGCCTTCCCCGCGCTCCTCGGGCTCACCGCCACACCGCGGCACCTCGCCGCGCTCTGCTTCGTCGGGGCCGTCGTCGCCTTCGCGATCTGCTTCTCCGCCCAGCTCAACTCCGCCTTCTGCCAGCCCTTCGGCGTCCGCCCCACCGCCTTCACCCTGGCGACCACCCGCTTCAGCCAGCTCGACACCCCCCGCTGACTTTTTTCCCCGGTGACGCGGCGACTCCGGCGGTGGGGTCCGGGACTGCATATTTACGGCGCCCACGGGCGATGCCGCAGAGTTGCCCTTCGCCCCGGCGCCACAAATATACGAACGTCCCGAACCCCACCCCCTCCGCCACCGCTCGCCTCTCCTGTCTCCTGAGCCCCCACGGCGCCGACCCACTCCACCTCGCGCTCGTCTTCGGCATCGACGAGAAGACCGCCATCCGCTACGCGGACTCCGCCCGGCAGCTTCTCCAGGCCGACCTCGAAGCCGGGGTATCGCCGAGGTGAGCCCAAAAGGGACCGCTTCGGTCAGTCCATGCAGGCCGACCCGGGACGGGACACCGTCGTGTCCGTTGTGGACGGCTTCGGGAGTCGTAGGCCGACTCAGCGGGTCGTCGGAGCCGGCGGCGCGACCGCCTCACGCAGCTCGGCGGCGGCCTGGGCCATGAGCTGAGCGAGGGTGGTGTCCGGCTCGGCCAGCCAGCGAGGCATGGCGCGCCGGTGGATCGCCAGCACCACGTCGATGATGAAGCGTGCCTTGCCGGGCTCGACGCCGCGGCGCTCAAGCGCTGGCGCCAGCGCGTCGGCGATGTCGGCGAGCTTGATCAGATCGCGCTCAGCCAGTGCCGGGTTGGCGGCGATCACTCTTCCCCGGCGCAGCAGGAACTCGCGCGGGCGGAAGATCTCCTCGGCGGTTCCCAGCGCGGTCAGCAGCGCCTCGATCGGCGTGAGGCCCGGGTCGGTCGCCTCGACCTGGGCGACGAGGTGGGCCTCGAGTTCGTCACCGGCGAAGAGGACTTCCCGCTTGTCGGGGAAGTAGCGGTAGAAGGAGCGCTCCTTCAGGCCGGCTGCGCCCGCGATCTGCGCGACCGAGGTGCGCTCGTACCCCTGCGTCTCGAACAGCTCGAGCGCCGCGCGCTCGAGCCGGCCCTGTGCGTCGGATTCCCATCTCGGCATACCCGCCAGGGTACGACAACAGCATCTGTTGTCGCGGTGATAACGTCGATGACAACAGATGCTGTTGTCACTCGGGAGATCGTCATGAAGGCTCTTCAGTTCGACCGGTTCGGGTCCCCGGACGTGATCGTGCTCCGCGACGTCCCACAGCCGGAGCCGGGACCCGGTCAGATCCGGATCGCCGTGCGGGCGTGCGGCCTGACACCGGCCGACTGGCACGTCGTCGACGGTCTCCTCGCCGATCATCTGCCGCCGCTGCCGCGCGGGCTCGGCCTTGAGATCGCGGGCACCGTCGACGCGCTCGGCGAGGGCGTCACCGGTGTCCAGATCGGCGACCGCGTGTTCGGCCCGGCCACCTTCGACGGCCCGACGGCCGGTGCTGCCGAGTACGCGCTGATGCCGGCCTGGGCACGTATCCCCGAAGGCGTCACCGTCGAGCAGGCCGCCGCGCTGCCGATGGCGGCCGAGACGGCGTGGCGCGCGCTCGACGACCTCGGCGTCCAGCCGGGTGAGCTGCTGCTCGTCCACGGCGCGGGCACCACCGTGGGTGAGGCGGCGGTGCGCTTCGCGCTGCACCGGGGTATTCGGGTGATCGCCACCGCCGGGCAGACCCGGGCGGCAGCTCTGGAAGAGATCGGCGCCCAGGTGACCGCCTACGGCGAGGGCATGGCCGAACGCGTCAGGGCACTGTCCGGAGGCCACATCGATCGTGCCCTCGACGCGGCGCCGACCGGCGGCCGGATCGACCGCGCCGACCAGCCCAGCCCGGCCGGCGGTTCACTGCCGACGCTGATCGAGCTGACCGGGGACCCCGGCCGCGTCCTCACCGTCTCGGACTTCGCCGCCGCGGCCGAGCTGGGCGTCCGGACCACCACCGAGATCCGCTATGAGCAGATGGACGAGTTCGCCCGGCTCGCCGGCGAAGGCATCTTGGTCGTACCGGTCGCACGTACCTACACGCTCGACCAGATCCAGGAAGCGGCCGAGCTCAGCCAGTCCCGCCGACCCGGCGGCAAGCTCATGCTCGTCCTGTGATCGCCCGGCCGGCCTGACAAGGCGAGACCACCTCGACAAGGAGCGGGGGCAGACATCTTTTCCAGGCCGGCCTCGAAGCCGATCCCGCGTGTTCGCCGCGAAACCACGGGTCAACCCCCGACCATGGCAGTCTCGGACCCACGGGTTCCCGCTGAAGAAGCTTCAGTTTCCGCGAACTCGCGGGGATCTCGGCCCTGTTCTCCCGAAGCTGCCGCGAAGTGACAAGTAGCTCCCTGTAGCGGATCAGGGGTGAGCTTGTCGGCCGTTTCGTTCTTCTGACCTTCCCGAAGGTTGCGCTCGGCCAGGTTGGTCGTGTCATGACACGACGACTGCTCGCCCTGCACCTGCTCCAGTCCGCGCTGGTGCACGTCAACACCCTGCTGCTCCAGGACATTCTGAGCATCCAGCGTCGCGGTCACCGTCGAGTGCCATGGGACGTTCCTCCTGCGAATGGGGCTGGTTACCGGGATCGGGGCTTGGGGGTGTTCTGCGTTCGCGTTGTCTGCGTCCTGTCGGTCGCGGCGGCAGGGGTGGTCCCGGCCGTGCGTGGTCCGGGGGTCTTGGCAGTGGTGCTGGTGCCGCGCAGCAGGGAGGCGAGCGCGGCGAGGAAGGCGAGGGTGGCGCCGAAGGCGAACACGACGACCAGGCCGGAGTGGAAGGGCCCGGAGATCAGGTGCGGGAAGAACTCGCGTCCGGTCAGGGTCTGCTGCTGCGCCGCCGTCAGGTGGGTCAGGGTGCCGCTGGGCTGGAGCAACTGCTGGACCGGGTTGACGCCCAGTTGGGCGGCGAACAGGGACGAGACCGGGGGAAGGCTGCCGGCCTGGATGGCGACGTGGGCCGGGACGCCCTGCTGCCGCAGGCCGGCGGTCAGGGGCAGCATGAAGATGCCGGCCCACAGGGGCGTGTCGCCGTAGTCGTAGCCGTGAAGCGGTAGCCAGATGCCTTGCAGCCAGATGACCAGCACGAACTGCATCCCGCCCCGGCCGACCGGGGTCCGGGCCCGGCCGTGGCGGCCAGGCAACACGCCGCCAGCGCCGATCGACCCGGGCATGCCGAGCGCGAACATCCGCATCGGGTACGCGAGATGCTCGACCCTCGGGCAGGAACTCGACTCCCAGCCCGCAAGGGCAAGCACGGCGGCCGGCAGGGCGTACCGCGGTTCGGGGCGGTGCACAGTCTGCGGCAGCGGCTGTGCATGACGGAGCTGCGCTGCCAGATCTGCGGGGTCGCCGCGGACCGTGCGTCCGAGGGCGTGCTGTGGCTGGTCGACGCCGACCCGTGGGACCTGGCGCCCGGGGGCGAGACCACCGCGCACCCGCCGGTCTGCCGCCCCTGCGCCCACCTCTCCGTGCGGGCCTGCCCCCATCTGCGCACCCGTCAGGTCGCGTTGCGCGTCCGCACCTTCCGCCCCGCCGGGGTCCGCGGCGCCCTCTACGCCCCCGCGCCCGGCGGCCCCCGGCTTCACGCCCGTCGCTCGCGCCCTACGGGAAGAGGGTGGTGATGTTGGTGAGGAGGAGGCGGCCGGGGCTGGTGGGGGTTTCCTGGGAGAGGGCGCGGGCCGCGGCTTCGGCGGCTTCGGGGTCGGTGAGGGCGGTCGCGAGGAGGAGCGCGGTGAAGTGGTCGACCAGCCAGGCGCGGAGTTCGGGCAGGGGCGGCTGCTTGCCGTTGTCGAGCCAGAGGAGGGAGACCGTCTCGACGGAGGCGATCCAGGAGCGGACCATCATGGTCAGGCGGGGCCCGGGTTCGGCCACGCCGAGGTGGTGCAGGACCTGGGCGGCGGCGCCGCTGCGGACCCCCTCGATGATGGCCTCGGTACGGCTGGTGCCCACGACCCCGCCGCCGCGCAGCAGCGCGCCGTACGCGGCGTCGTGCTCGTCGACGTAGCCGAGGTAGCCGTCGAGGGCGTCGGCGAGGCGCTGGGTGGGCGGGCCCTCGGCGGGGACGCCGAAGAGGCCGACGAGTTCCTCGGCGGCGCCGAGCACGGCGGATTCGTAGAGCTGCTGCTTGCCGCCGGGGAAGTAGCGGTAGACGAGGGGGCGGGAGACACCCGCGGCGGCGGCCACGTCCTCGACGGAGACGTCCTCGGGGCGGCGGTGCCCGAAGAGGTCGAGCGCCGCGGCCAGCAGCTGCTCCCGGCGCTGCTCGACGCTCATCCTGCGGTAGGCGGGCACCGCGCTGCTGGTCATACCGGAAGCGTAACCACCTCGCCTCGCCGGGGTCGCGGCCGCATCCGGTCGCGTGGGCGTGGGAGCCTGGGCGGTGTGCGACACGAGAAGACCGAGTTCGTCGGTGGGCCGCTGGACGGCCGGGTGCTGGAGGTGATGGTGGGGATGACGGGGCAGCCCCCGCTGGACTACCGGGTGCCGGTGCCCGCGCCCGAGGGCGGCCCGGAGCAGGTGCACGTCTACCACCGGGAGCGCGGCGGGCGCGACCGCACCCGCTGGGTGTTCGTGTACGACCCGGACGGCAGCCCGCACCCGGACCGCCCCAGGTGGCCGTGGTCGAAGCGGCGTTGAGCCGTAGGGGCGTTGAACCGTAGGGCCGTCGCACCGGTACGGGCGTCGAGCCGGCGCGGGGGTGAACGACGGGTGCCGGCATGCGGCCAATCTTGGTCCGGACCATTGACGCGTATTGGTCTGGACCTGTTTGCTGCCTGGTGACATGAGCACTCCTCGCCGAAGGAGCATCCCCCCATGCCCACCCCCACCCCCACTCCGCCCGGCCCGCACGGGCCCTCCCCCGCCCGCAGACGCGCCCTGGCCGCCGCCGCCACCGCCCTCGCGGGCGCCCTCGCCGTCGGCGGCATGGTCGCCCTCGCCCCGTCGGCGAGCGCCGGCGAGTTCCTGAGCAACGGCGGCTTCGAGGCCGGCTCGCTGAACGGCTGGACCTGCGACGCGGGCGCCCAGGTCGTCAGCGGCTCGGCGCACAGCGGCAGTTACGCGCTGAAGGCCGCGCCGTCGGCGAGCACCACCGGCCAGTGCGCGCAGACCGTCACCGTCGCCCCGAACACCGCGTACACGCTGACCGCCCAGGTGGACGGGTCGTACGTCTACCTCGGCGTGGACGGCGGCACCTCCACATGGACCGCGGACACCGGCTCCGGCTACGCGCCCCTGAGCGTGTCCTTCACCACCGGCGCGACCCAGACCAGCGCGAAGATCTACGTGCACGGCTGGTACGGCCAGCCCGCCTACCTCGCCGACGACATCTCGCTCCAGGGCCCGGGCAGCGGCGGCACCACCACGCCGCCCACCACGCCGCCGACGACACCCCCCACGACTCCCCCGACGACTCCGCCCACGACGCCCGCCTCCCCGCCGTCCTCGGACCTGCCCACCCACGCGCTCGTCGGCTACCTGCACGAGACGTTCGCCAACGGCTCCGGCTACACCAAGCTCGCCGACGTCCCCGACGACTGGGACATCATCGACCTCGCGTTCGGCGAGACCGACTCCCCCACCTCCGGGCAGATCCACTTCACCCGCTGCTCGGTCAGCGAGTGCCCGTCGGTGGAGTCCGACGCGGACTTCAAGGCGGCCATCGCGGCGAAGCGGGCCGCGGGCAAGAAGGTGCTGCTGTCGATCGGCGGCGCGGGCGGCGAGGTCCAGCTGACGACCACCGCGGCGCGCGACGCGTTCGTCTCCTCGGTCAGCGGCATCATCGACCAGTGGGGCCTGGACGGCATCGACATCGACTTCGAGAACCAGTCGCTCTCGCTGAACGCCGGCGACACCGACTTCAAGAACCCGACCACCCCGGCCATCGTCAACCTGATCTCGGCCGTCAAGTCGCTCAAGGCGAAGTACGGCGACAAGTTCGTGCTGACCATGGCGCCGGAGACGTTCTTCGTCCAGATGGGGTACCAGTACTACGGCTCGGGCCCGTTCAACGGCCAGGACCCGCGGTGCGGGGCGTACCTGCCGGTGATCTACGCGCTGCGCGACGACCTGACCCTGCTCACCGTCCAGGACTACAACTCCGGTCCGATCATGGGCCTGGACAACCAGTACCACACGATGGGCGGGGCGGACTTCCACATCGCGATGACGGACATGCTGCTCACCGGCTTCCCGGTGGCCGGCAACACCTCGAACATGTTCCCGGCGCTCGACCCCTCGCAGGTCGGCATCGGCCTGCCCGCCTCCGTCAACGCGGGCAACGGCTACACCTCACCCGATCAGGTGGACCAGGCGCTGGACTGCCTGACGAAGAAGACGAACTGCGGGTCGTACACCACCCACGGCACCTGGCCCGGGCTGCGCGGCCTGATGACGTGGTCGATCAACTGGGACGGCTTCAGCGGATGGGCGTTCAGCCACAACTTCGACAACTACTTCGGCTGACACCCCGCGGAAGGCGCGGCGCCGTTCGGGGAACGGCGCCGCGCGGTACCTCGCGTGATATTCGGCCGATCCGGCGGCAACCGGGCGGCAAACGGCGGCAATCGGCCCGCGGAAGGCGGTGGCAGGGCCGGCGGCGGTGACGGATGATGGCACAGTGGGCCGCAAGTGGCCCCGGACCGCCCCGCGCGCGCCGCCGCCCCACCGCCCGCCGCCACCGGCGCCCGCCGGGCCATGCGGATGGCGGACGGCGGATGACCGTTCCGCGGAGATTCAGCCACTACCTCTGTCGAAGATATGACAATCCATGATTGGCTACCGTCGCTGCTTGTTACCCGCCGGTCATGGGGAGATGAGGGAATGTCAGTGGCCCGTCAGCCCAGCTCGTGGTTCCGCTCGGCCGTGGTGTGCGGCGCACTGCTCGCCGCGGCGGCGCTGTCCCTGCCCGCCGCCCAGCAGGCGTCCGCGCAGCCGTACGACCCGCCGGCCGACCAGGTCCCGCTGTCGACCCTGCTGACCCAGCTCCAGACCTACTACCAGCAGACCGAGACGGCCACCGAGGCCTACAACCAGGCCAAGGAGACCGCCGACCAGAAGCGGACCGCGGCCCGCAAGGTGGACAAGCAGCTCGCCAACCAGAAGGCCGCGGTCGCCGCCAGCCGGGCGCAGCTCGGGCTGATGGCCACCCAGATGTACCGCAACGGGGGCGTGTCGCCCTACCTGTCGCTGCTCAGCGGGCAGAGTCCGCAGGACTTCTTCGGGCAGCGGCACGTCCTGGGGCAGATGGCCCAGCAGCAGCGCAGCGTGCTCGGGCGGCTCACCTCCGGCGAGGCGCGGCTGAAGACGCTCAACACGCAGGCGCAGAAGGCGCTCGACACCGCCGAGCAGGCGCAGACTGTCGCCGGGGCGAAGCAGAAGGACGTCCAGAAGCACCTCAAGCAGGTCGAGGGGATGCTCTCCGGACTGACCGGGGTGCAGATCGCCGAGTTGCAGAAGCTGGAGCAGGCCGACACCGACCAGGCCCAGCAGCGCTTCATGGACTCCAAGGCGCTGGGCGGCGACCCGGCGCTGCGGGCCCCCTCGAAGGCCGGCGACCGCGCGATCGGCTACGCCTTCGACCAGCTCGGCAAGCCCTACGTGTGGGGCGCGCAGGGGCCGGACTCGTTCGACTGCTCCGGGCTCACCTCGCAGGCGTGGGCCCACGCGGGCACCACCATCCCCCGCACCAGCCAGCAGCAGTGGGCCCAGCTCCCGCACGTGCCGCTGGAGTTGCTGCGCCCGGGCGACCTGGTGATCTACTTCAAGGGCGCCACCCATGTCGCGCTCTACATCGGCGACGGGCTGGTCATCCAGGCGCCGCGCCCCGGGTCCTACGTCAAGGTCTCGCCGATCGCGGCGAACCCGATCCTCGGCGCGGTCCGCCCCGACCTCGGCGAGCAGCCGATCAGCGACTACACACCGCGGTCCATCCCGAAGAACGCCGAGCAGCCGCTGCCGATCGCCGCGGAGACGAAGGCCCCGGCGAAGCCCACGAAATCCAAGAAGTCCACGAAGTCCGCCAAGTCCACGAAGTCCGGCGCCAAGGGCAAGGCCGAGGACGAGTAGCCGCCGGGCTCAGCCGGCCGCGGGAGCCCCGCCCGCCTTGCCCGCCCCGCGCGCCTCGCCCGCCGTGCCCGTCTCCGCCGCCTCGCGCACCCGCGCGAGATACGCCCGCGCCGACGCCGCGTCGTAGAACCACCCCTCGAAGTCCGCCGGTTCGTCGAACCCGCCCGCGAACCGGTCCGCGACCGGCTGGAGTTCACCCGCCGCGCGGAGCAGCTCGAGGACGTGGTCCGGCGGCGGCGCCAGCATCGCGTGGGTCCACCTGGTGGCCGGCGCGGCCAGCGCCCAGTACCGGTCGAAGGTGCCCTGCATCCAGGCGCGGTCGAACGGGCGGTCCCCGTGCGCGATGATCCGCTCCAGGTGGACCGCCGCGCACCGGGCGGCGTTGTTCGCCCCCTGCCCGGTGACGGGGTCGTTGGCGACGACGACGTCCCCGACGCCCAGCACCAGTCCACCGGAGGGCAGTTCAGCGACGGGGTGGCGTACGACCGGGGTGACGCGGCCGGTCAACGTGCCGCCCACGTCGGTGAGTTCGACCTCCGAGGCGCGGGCGTGCTCCCAGGGGACGTGGCGCCGCATGAGGTCGAGGGTGAGCCGCAGGTGCTGCCGGGGGTCCCGGACGCCGGTGAAGACGTCCGCGGGGCCGCCGGGGAGCGCCTCCCAGAAGAGGATGTCGCAGGGCCCGGACGTGGTCAGGGCGGGGATCGCGAAGAACTCGCCGACGCTCGGCACGAGGTTGCAGTGCAGCGCCCGTGTGTCCGGGTGCTCGGGGCGCGGCCGCAGCCCGTGCACGTAGCAGACCGCCAGCGCGCGCTGCGGGGCTCGGTACGGGGAGCGGTCCGGGTCCCGCCCGAACATCGCCGCCGGCTCGCCCCGGCCCGCGGCGACCAGCACCAGGTCGTAGGCGCGGGAGAAGTAGTCCAGGTCGGAGACGGCGGCGGCGTGCACGACCACCTTGCCGCCGCGCTCGGCGAACGTCTCCAGCCAGCCCGCCATCTTCACCCGCTGGTCCACCGACTGCGCGGCCCCCTCGAGCCGGCCGAGCCAGTCGACCGCGCGGGTGCCGTCGGGCGCCGTCACCGACACGCCCAAGTCCGTGATGTCCGGGGCCTGTTGCCGCCAGAAGTCGATGCCGAGCCGCCGCTCGTGGGCGAGCGCGCCGGCGAACATGACCTGCGTGGACAGCACCCGGCCGGTGCGTATCTCGTCCGCGGTGCGGTGGGTCATGACGGTCACGCCGTAGCCCCGCGCCTGGAGGCCCAGGGCGAGTTGGAGACCGGCCTGGCCGGCTCCGACGATGAGCACGCTGCGGATGGCGGTTCGCCTCCCCGTTCGTCAGGTCACAGCGGTGCCTCGGCCATCGCGTGCGTCACCAGCGCGAGCAGCGCGTCGACCACGGACCGCCGCTCGCGGGCGTCGATGACCAGGACCGGGATGTGGTGCGGGACGGCGAGGGCGTCGCGTACGTCGTCCGGACCGTAGGCCGCGGTGCCCTCGAACTGGTTGACCGCCACGGTGTACGGCAGGCCGGTGCTCTCGAAGTAGTCCAGCGCCGGGAAGCAGTCCGCCAGCCGGCGGGTGTCGGCGAGCACCACGGCCCCTATCGCGCCGCGCACCAGGTCGTCCCACATGAACCAGAACCGCTGCTGGCCCGGCGTGCCGAACACGTAGAGCACCAGGTCCTTGTCGAGCGTGATCCGCCCGAAGTCCATGGCGACCGTGGTGGTGGTCTTCTCCGGAGTCGCCGCCAGGTCGTCCAGCGCCTCACTGGCCTGGGTCATGACGGACTCGGTCGTCAGCGGGGTGATCTCCGACACGGCGCCGACGAACGTGGTCTTGCCCACGCCGAACCCGCCGGCGACGACGATCTTCGTGGAGACCGGTGCGCGTTCGCGCGTGGTCTGCCAGTCCCGCAAGCCCTCCTGCTGGTCAAAGCCTGCGAAGTCCACTGAGCACCCTTTCGAGCAGCGCGCGGTCGGGCCCGCCGGGACCGTACCCGGTGCCGTACACGCGAATTCTTCCCTGGTCGGCCAGGTCGCTGATCAGGACCCGGACGACGCCGAGCGGTATCCGCAGGAGCGCGGAGATCTCGGCCACCGACCGCAGCATGCGGCACAGTTCGACGATCGCGCGCAACTCCGGCATCACCCGCTCCGCCCAGTCGCCCCTTGTGAGGGCGGGCTGTTCGTCCGGTCGCTCGATCGTAGCCACGAAAGTCTCGACCAGCAGCACCTGCCCGGCTCCGGTCCGCCCGCGGGTGAGCGCGTAGGGCCGCACCCGGGAGGTCCGGCGGTCGCTGTCGCGCTGCCTGGGCACCCCGGTGGCGGCGGTCGGCCGACGACCCGTCGGCGGGCCGGCGGAGCCGGTCGGACCGGGCGGCCGGCTCACCTTTCGCCCGCCATGACCTGCCGCAACTCACCGCGCAGCGCCGGGGTCAGCACATGGCCGGCCCGGCCGACGAACAGGGCCATGTGGTAGGCGATGACGCTCAGGTCGCAGTCGGCGGAGGCATGCACGCCAAGGAGTGAACCGTCGCTGATGGACATGACGAACAACATGCCGTCCTGCATCGCGACGGTGGTCTGCCGCACCCGGCCGCCGTCCATCAGGCGGGCCGCGCCGATGGTGAGCGAGGCCAGCCCGGAGACCACCGCGGCGAGGTCCATCCGGACGTCGGAGACCCGCGCGGGTCCGGCCGCGGGCCGCGGGGCGACGGGGTCGGGTTCGGAACTGAGCAGCAGCAGGCCGTCGGAGGAGACGACCGCGACCGAGCGGACGCCGGGCACCTCGTCGACGAAGTTCGCCAGCAGCCAGTGCAGGTTGCGGGCGTCGTGGCTGAGGGCGCCGGGGTGGCTGCCGGTGCCGGAGTGGGCACCGGTGCCTACGGGGCCGCTCTGGCCGTTCGTGCTGGTCGGGCGGGTCGGGATGGTGGGGCTGATGGCGCCGCCGGGGCCGGTCGGGCCGCTGGGGGCAGAGCCTTCGGTGAGGCCGGTGGTACCTGGGGTGCTGGTGGTGCTGGTGGTGCCGGCGTGCGTACTGGCGTGCGTGCGGACCGCGTTCAACGGGTCGCCTCCTCGACGGTTTCTCCCGGGCTGGCTGATGGTGCGGGCGGCGGCGCCGCGTGGTCGGCCGCGCCCCGGGTCTCCAGCGCGGCGTCCCTGCGGCCGTCGCGCAGACCGCGCTGCAACCCGGCGAGCTGGCGGCGCAGCCCCTCCGCGTCGAGGGGCTCGGTGCGGCGCCGGCCGTCCTGCGCGGCGGCCCGTATCCCGCTGGCCTTCCGGACCCGGCGCGGCAGCGGCCCGTCCAGCCCGGGGGGCGCGGACGGGGCGTCCGGGGAGTGCGCCGGCGCGCGCTCGGCGCGCATGTGCTCGGCGGGCGCCAGGGGGGCGCGCGCCGCCTCGGTCCCGCCCGACGGCAGGGCGGGCTCCGGAACGATCAAGGTTTCCGCCACGAGCGGCTGCACTTGCACGGCCGGGGCGGCCCCCGGGGGCATCGGTGCAGGTGGAACGTCCAGGCGTTCGACGCGTACCCGCGACTCGGCGGGGGCGTCCGCGGGGTGGGCGGGTACGAGGCCGGTCGCGCCCTGCTGCTCGGGCAGCAGCCCGCGCTGGGCGAGCGGCCGCCGACTGGGCAACGGAGGCGCGGGGGGCGCCGGTTCGGCCGGCCGCGGTACGGGGGCGGCGGGCGCGGCGGCGCTCTCCGCGAATACGGCGGCGGGCTGCGCGGGCAGAGGCGCCGAGGGCGCCGGTTCGGCCGGCTGCGGGCGCACGCGGCGGTCGAGCGGCGGAAGCCCGCCCGGCGCCGCCCCCGCGGCCTCCTGAGCGCCGTCTGCGGCCGCCCCGGGCGCCGCCGGCTCCGGCGGTACGGCCGCCGGCTGCGCGGGCACCAGCGGTACGGCCAGGGGCGGCAGGGCGCCGTCCCGCACCGGTTCCACGGCGAACGGCCCGACGCCCAGCGGGACTTCCGCGGACGGCAGCCCGGCGGAGTCCGGCACCGGCGACTCCGCACCGGGGCCGTAAGCGGAGGCCGCGGACTCCGTACGGGCCGCGTCCGCGGACGGCAGCCCGGCCGAGGCCGGCACCGGCGACTCCGCGCCGGGGCCGTAGGCAGCCACGGGGGCCGCGGAGGCCGCGGGCTCCGTGCGGGCAGCCGTCTGCGCCGGCGCGTTCGGGGGCGTGCCGTACGCCGTTTCGCGCGCCCCCTCGCGCTGGGCGGGCAGCACCTGGGTGAGCGGGTCCGCGCTCGGCACCAGCAGCCGCGGCAGCATCACGACCGCCGTGGCGCCGCCGTTCGCGTGCGGCCGCAGCTGGACCCGCACTCCGTGCCGGTGCGCCAGCCGCGCCACCACGTACAGGCCGAGTCCGGCCGCCGCGCCGGGCGCCGCCGGATCGGGTTCGGCCAGCAGCGCGTTGAGCCCGTCGATCCGCTCGGCGGGCACCCCGATGCCCGCGTCCTCGACCGCGACCATCACCTCGCCGCTCTCCATCACCCAGCCGTTGAGGTGCACTTCGGACTCGGGCGGGGAGAACGCGGTGGCGTTGTCGAGGAGTTCGGCGATGAGGTGGCCGATGTCGTCGGCGGCGCGGCCGGCCACCTCGGCCTCGGGCATGGTCAGCACCCGCACGCGTTCGTACCGCTCGACCTCGGAGATGGCCGCGCGGGCCACGTCGATCAGCGGCACCGGGCGGGCGGTGGCGCCGTGGCTGTGCTCGGTCCCGGTGAGCAGCAGCATGTTCTCGCTGTTGCGGCGCATCCGGGTGGCGAGGTGGTCGAGGCGGAAGAGCGTGGCGAGCCGGTCGGGTTCCTGCTCGTGCTCCTCCATGCCCTCGATCAGGGTGAGTTGGCGCTCGATCAGGCCGAGGGTGCGCAGTGCCAGGTTGACCTGGACGACCTGGGTGGCGTTGCGCGCGGTCGCCTGGTTCAGCTGCTCGGCCAGCTCCTCGCGCGAGCGCAGCAGGTCGTCGCGGGTGCGGGCGAGTTCGGCGGCGGTGGCCAGCGCCGACCGGTGGTCGGCGGCGAGCGCGGTGTGGGCGGCCTCGGCCTCGGCGCGCTCGGTGTCGAGTTCGGCGGCGCGGGCGCGCAATGTACGTGCGTCCTGGGCGAGGGAGTTGATACGGCGGGCGACGGCGGCGAACTCGTCGGAGCCGATCGCCTCGGCCTGCTGGCCGCTGTCCGTGGCGGCCTTCGACCAGCGGTGCAGGGCGGCGAGCGGGCGGGTGAGGGTGCGGAAGAGCGTGACCAGCACCGCGGCCAGCAGGAGCAGGCACAACGCGGCCAGTGCGGCCCGCAGTTCGAGGACGGTGACCTGGTGGTCGCGGTGGGAGGCGGCGGTGGCGGCCTCGTCGGCGGCGGCGGACGCCTCGACGCCGCGCATCAGCGAGAGCCGGGCGGTGAGCGCCGCGGCGACCTTCCCGGTGCCCAGTTCCCGGTCGGCGGAGGTCAGTTCGCTGCCGCCGAGCAACTGGTCCAGGTCGCGGTCGGCTTCGGCGGTGTCGGCGCCGGTGACGGTCCGGTCGTAGGTCCTGCGCAGGGCGGCGGGCGCGGTGGCGTCGAACTCGGCGAGCGCGGCCTGCTCCTGGAGCCGGGCTGCCTGCGCGGCGGCGACCAGGGCGCGCTGGGTGCCGCTCGCGGTCAGCCCGGCGACGAGCAGGCCGCGCTGGACCGAGGCGGCCGCGGTGGCCCGGGCCAGCGGGGCGCCGACCGGGCCCATGGCGCGTCCGAGCGCGTCGATCAGCGGCTGGTAGCCGGCGACGGCGGCCTGTGCGGTGGCGGCGGCGAGGGCGGCCTTGCGGACGGCCGGCAGGGTGGCGAGCGCGGTGCGCAGGTCGGCGGAGAGGTGGCCGCCGCCGGTGACGTCGGCGAGTTGGCGGTCGGTGCGCTGCCGGTCGGCGGCGGACGCGGCGGGCTGGCCGGCCGCGACGGCCCCGGCCAGGTCGTCCCGCTCGTCGGCGAGGTCGGCGGCCAACGCGGCCGCGCGGGTGGCGAGCCGGGCGGCGCCGACCCGGTCCTGGGCGGACGACAGGTCTCCGGTGGCGAGGGCGACACCGGGCGCCGCCGCGGCCAGGACGATGGCCGAGCAGAGCAGCAGGGCGGCGAGCATGCGCTGCCTGACCCGCCGTTCGCGCCGTCGGAGACGTCGTTCACGCACTGTCGGTGCTCGCATTCACGGGTTGCGGGGCCCGGGGTCGCCCCGGGATACGTGCAAAGTCCCTCAGACCCTCGCAGGCCAGCGGGGAGGGGAGCCAGGCGTCGCCCCCTCGGACACCCGAACGAGTGAATCGCACCGGTGAGTTGACCGACAAGTCGGGTACGGGCGCCACCATGCGCACCGTGCCCGCCGCGCCGGACACGGCCTGGCACCCGCCGTTCCGCTTTGAGAGGATGCCCGCGCACAGCAGGGCGTTGCCGTGGTCCGGACCAGCCGGCTGCGAGACTGGGCGCATGCGGATCGAGACGGCGACCGAGCCCGGCACGGCGGGCGTGCCCAACGAGGACTTCGCGGCGGTGGCGCTTCCGGCGTCCGGCGCCGGCGGGGTGGTGGTGGTCCTGGACGGGGTTACGCCCCCGCCGGACAACGGCGGCTGTGTGCACTCGGTGCCGTGGTTCACCGCGCGGTTGGGCGGCGCGCTGCTCGAACTGGCGTCCGCCCGGCGGGAGTCGGCGCTCGCGGAGTGCCTCGCGGAGGCGATCGCGCGGACCGCGGCGGCCCACCAGGACACCTGTGATCTTTCTCACCAGCTGACGCCGCAGGCCACGGTCGTGGCCGCCCGCTGGGACGCGGAGGCGGTGGAGTACCTGGTGCTGTCGGACTCGGCGCTGCTGGTGGAGGACACTGCCGGGGTGGTGACGGCGGTGCTGGACGACCGGATCGACCGGCTGCGCGCGGCCGGGCTGCGACTGGCGCCGCTGCGGAACCGGGAGGGCGGCTTCTTCACGGCCGCGGCGGACCCGGCGGTGGTGGAGCGCGCGGTGACCGGGCGGCTGCCGCGCGCGGACGTCACGGCGCTGGCCGCGCTGACCGACGGCGCCGCGCGCGCGGTGGAGTACTACGCGGTCGACGACTGGACGGGCACCTTCGCGCTGCTGCGCAAGTCCGGGCCGGAGCGGCTGTTCGCCCGGGTGCGGGCGCTGGAGGCGGAGCAGCCGCCGCCCGGCAAGCAGCATGACGACGCGACGGCCGTGCTGGTGGAGCTGTAGCCGCGGCGGTCAGCGGTAGCCGTGGCGGTCAGGTGCGGCCGCGGCGGTCCCGGCGGCCCGCACGGTCCGGGCCGCCGTGCAGGCGCGTCGGCGTCAGCCGTCCTGCGTCGCGTTGAGGCGGTGCAGCAGGCGGGCGAGTTCGGCGACGTCCCGCGGGTCCCACTCCGCGAGCTGCCCGAGGTAGCGCTCGCGGCGGGCGCGCCGCACCCGGGCGAAGCGCTCCCGGCCCTCGTCGGTCAGCCGCATCAGGTAGGCGCGGCCGTCGGCCGGGTCGGGCTCGCGGGTGACCAGCCCGAGCTCCTCCATCGCCCGCAGCTGGCGGCTCATCGTGGCCTTGCCCACGCCGAAGTACGCCGCCAGCTCGGTGGCCCGCTCGGGTTCGGCCTCGTCCAGCCGGACCAGCAGGCCGTACGCGGCGGCCTCCAGTCCGGGGTGCACCTCGCGGGCCACCTCGCCCGAGGCGGCCCGGGCCCGGCGGAAGAGGACGGTCAACTCCCGTTCGAGGGAGCCCGCCACGCTGTCGCCGGGCACCGGCTGCGGCTCGCCCGCACCGTCCGTTCCGCCCGCTTCGCCTGCGGCACGGTTCGCTTCGGTCACAGGAGCCCCGCTTTCAACGGCTGAAAGTTTGCTTCACCCACGGTGGTTTCCGCAGCACGCCAAGTATTTCGCAGGCGTAGACCAACGGCGGTTCCCGGCCCCCCTTTCCACGCGCGTAGCGTCCAACGTACCGTCAGATCTGTCATGACCACACCATGACGCTGCGAGTCCCCCGACCTGCCCCTCATGGAGGCACGCATGTCCCACGGAGTTCCCTCCGTCGTGCACGGCACCGGCTCGGCAAGAACCCGGCTGGCGGTCCTCGTCGGCCTGATCGTTTCGCTGCTCACCTTGGCGTTCACCGTCCCCGGCGCGGCCCATGCGGCGGCTGCGACCGGTACGGCGAAGAGTGCCGGCCACCTCACCCACCCGGAACTGGACTGGATGGGCTCCACCGTCCCCGCCCACGAGGGCTCGGACACCGGCTCCGGTTCCGACACCGCGGTCCCGATGGCCACCCAGACGCCCGGCATGGACGTCTCCGGCTACCAGGGCAACGTCAACTGGACCACGGCCTGGGCGAACGGCGGCAAGTTCGCCTACGTCAAGGCGACCGAGAGCACCACCTACACCAACCCGTACTTCACCCAGCAGTACAACGGGTCCTACAACGTGGGCATGATCCGCGGGTCGTACCACTTCGCCACGCCGGACACCTCCGGCGGCGCGACGCAGGCGGACTACTTCATCGCGCACGGCGGTGGCTGGTCGGCCGACGGCAAGACCCTGCCGGGCGCGCTCGACATCGAGTACAACCCCTACGGCGCGACCTGCTACGGCCTGAGCCAGGCCAGCATGGTCAGCTGGATACACGCCTTCGCCAACGAGTACCACGCGAAGGAGGGGGTCTACCCGGTGATCTACTCGACCTACGACTGGTGGTCGACCTGCACCGGCAACAACAGCGGCTTCGCCACCACCAGCCCGTTCTGGATCGCGAAGTACTCCACCAGCGCGGGGACCCTGCCGGGCGGCTACACCTACTACACGTTCTGGCAGCACGCCGACAGCGGCACCTTCCCCGGTGACCAGGACTACTTCAACGGCGACACCACCCGCCTCAAGGCGCTCGCCCTGGGCTGACCGGGACCGCCCCGGGCCACCGGCCCGGACGCGGACGTTCCCCGCGCCCCTGAAGTGGCGGCTCCTTCGGCGGAAGGACGCCCACCACCACGGGGCGCGGGGAACGGCGGAGGCTCACGCCGCGAGCGGGACCTCCTCGGCGGAGGTGTCCGCGGCCGCCGGCTCGAGCGCCAGCTCGAGCACCTGGCGGACGTCGCCGACCGGGTGGACGTCGAGGGCCGCGAGGATCTCCGCGGGGACGTCGTCGAGGTCGGCCTCGTTCCGCTTCGGGATCACCACGGTGGTGATCCCGGCCCGGTGCGCGGCCAGCAGCTTCTGCTTGACCCCGCCGATCGGCAGCACCCGCCCGGTCAGGGACACCTCACCGGTCATGGCGACATCGGTGCGGACGCGGCGGCCGGACAGCAGGGACGCCAGCGCGGTCGTCATGGTGACACCCGCGCTCGGCCCGTCCTTCGGCACCGCCCCGGCCGGGACGTGCAGGTGTACGCCGCGGTCCTTCAGGTCGCCGACCGGCAGCTCCAGTTCCGCCCCGCGCGAGCGCAGGAAGGAGAGCGCGATCTGCGCGGACTCCTTCATCACGTCGCCGAGCTGGCCGGTGAGCTGGAGCCCGGACCCGCCGGTCTCCGGGTCCGCGAGCGACGCCTCGATGTACAGCACGTCGCCCCCGGCGCCGGTCACCGCGAGCCCGGTGGCCACACCCGGCACCGCGGTACGCCGCTCCTCCGGGTCCTGCGCGGCCTCCGGCACGTGGTGCGGCCGCCCGATCAGCGCCCGCAGGTCTCCGGCGCCGACCGTGAACGGCAGCTCGCGCTCGCCCAGTTCGTGCTGCGCCGCGATCTTCCGCAGCAGCCGCGCGACGGTCCGCTCCAGGTTCCGCACACCGGCCTCGCGGGTGTACTCCCCGGCCAGCCTGCGCAGCGCGTCCTCCTCGAGCCCGACCTCCTCGGCGTCCAGACCCGCGCGCTCCAACTGCCGGGGCAGCAGGTGGTCGCGGGCGATGACGACCTTCTCGTCCTCGGTGTAGCCGTCCAGCCGGACCAGTTCCATCCGGTCCAGCAGCGGCTCGGGGATGGCCTCCAGCACGTTGGCGGTGGCGAGGAACACCACGTCGGACAGGTCGAGTTCGACCTCCAGGTAGTGGTCCCGGAAGGTGTGGTTCTGCGCCGGGTCGAGGACTTCCAGCAGCGCGGCCGCCGGGTCGCCCCGGTAGTCCGAGCCGACCTTGTCGACCTCGTCGAGCAGCACCACCGGGTTCATCGACCCGGCCTCCTTGATCGCGCGCACGATCCGGCCCGGCAGCGCGCCGACGTACGTCCTGCGGTGGCCGCGGATCTCCGCCTCGTCGCGGACGCCGCCCAGCGCCACCCGGACGAACTTGCGGCCCATCGCGCGGGCCACGGACTCGCCCAGCGAGGTCTTGCCGACCCCGGGCGGCCCGACCAGCGCCAGCACCGCGCCGCCGCGGCGCCCGCCGACCACACCGAGGCCGCGGTCGGCCCGGCGCTTGCGGACCGCCAGGTACTCGGTGATGCGCTCCTTCACGTCGTCCAGACCCGCGTGGTCCGCGTCCAGCACGGCCCGCGCGCCCGCCACGTCGTACGTGTCCTCGGTGGTGCTGTTCCACGGCAGTTCGAGGACGGTGTCCAGCCAGGTGCGGATCCACGAGCCCTCCGGGGAGGCGTCCGAGGAGCGCTCCAGCTTCTCGACCTCCTTCAGGGCGGCCTCGCGGACCTTCTCGGGCAGGTCGGCGGACTCCACCCGGGCCCGGTAGTCGTCCGTTTCGTTGTCCGGGTCTCCGTTCAGCTCCGACAGCTCCTTGCGGACCGCCTCCAGCTGCTGGCGGAGCAGGAACTCGCGCTGCTGCTTCTCCATGCCCTCCTGGACGTCCTTACGGATCGTCTCGGCGACGTCCTGCTCGGCGAGGTGGTCGCGCAGCCACTGCGTGGCGAGCTTCAGCCGGGCCACCGGGTCGGCGGTCTCCAGCAGCTCCACACGCTGCTCCACGCTCAGGAACGGCGAGTAGCCGGAGTTGTCGGCGAGCTGGCCGGCGTCGTCGATCTGCTGCACCCGGTCGACGACCTGCCAGGCGCCGCGCTTGCGCAGCCAGCTCGTGGCGAGGGCCTTGTACTCCTTCATCAGCTCCGCGACGGTGCCCGGCGCCTCCTGCGGCGCGGGCTCCTCCACCACGGTGCCCTCCACCCACAGCGCCGCGCCCGGGCCGGTCGTGCCGGCGCCGATCCGCACGCGCGAGCGGCCCTTGATGACGGCGCCGGGGTCGCCGTCGGAGAGGCGGCCGACCTGTTCGACCGTGCCGAGGGTGCCCACGGCGGCGTACCTGCCGTCGACCCGGGGGACGAGCAGGACCCGGGGCTTGCCGCTGCCGCGGCCCGCGTGGGCCGCCTGTGCGGCTTCCACCGCGGCCCGTACCTCCGTGTCCGTCAGGTCGAGCGGTACGACCATGCCGGGCAGGACGACCTCGCCGTCGAGGGGCAGTACGGGGAGGGTGAGGTTGGAACTCTTCGGCTCAAACGCCATGATCGCTCCCTATGCAAGCAAGTTGAGTACACCTCACTCAATGCAAGGGGCTTCGCCGATGTTCCCCGGTCCACGTTCGCCCTGAGCGATCAGGGCGCCCCGTCCCCCGGAAGGGGGCGCCTCCTGTCCGCCCGGGACCTTGCGGCCGTACGTGGCCGGTCGCGCAGTTCCCCGCGCCCCTGACTTGCTCGGGTCCTTCCGGGGTCCGGGTTACCGCGCCCGCAGGAACGCGGAGGTCGAGACGCGCCCGAGAAGGACAAAACGGGTGGAGCCGGCGAGGTAGGCGTCGGCGCCCTGCTGGACGCCGGCCCACTTGTCGTCGCCGTAGTCGTCGAGGACGACGACCGCCCCGGGGGCGGCGATCTGCTCGGCCCACTGAAGGTCCTCGGCGACGCCCTGGGCGGAGTGGTCGCCGTCGATGACGATGACGCCGTACTCGCGGTCGGAGACGGCCGCGCGCACGTCCGGGTCGCCGGAGAACCCGACCTGGACCCGGGCCCGCTCCCCCGCCTTGCCGCCGAGCGCGAGGTTCGCCCGGACCACGTCGAGCCGTACCGGGGTGCCGGTCGGGTCGAGGCCCTCCAGCCCGCCGGGCTGGAGCTGGGTCCCGACCAGCGGGTCCACCACCGTCAGCTCGGGCTCGATCCCGGCGCGGTGCAGCATCCGCAGCATCGTGGCGGAGAACAGCCCGTACAGCGTGCCGATCTCCAGCACCTGCGCGTTGGGCGGGTCCAGCAGCGGCACCGCGGCGAGCTTGCCGCAGACGTTCTGGGTCGAGCCGGCCAGCCGGCCCACCGCCAGCGCCTCCAGCGCGATCACGTTGCGGAAGGCGATCGTGACGTTGCGCCGGGCCGCCTTCGGGTCCGCGCCGGTGGTCTCGGCGACCTGCGCCACCAGCTGGTCGATCTGCGCCGCGGTGGGCAGCCGCGGGCCGCTGCGGCCGGTCCGGTCGAAGAGCAGGCCGACCGCGTACTCCTGGCCGCGCAGCTCGTCGACCTGGCGCCGCAGCTTCTCCAGCTCCTTCACCTCCCGCCGCAGGGTGTCCATCTCCTTGCGCAACCGCGACACCGGACGCTGCACACGGCGGTCGACGAGGGAGGTCGCGGGACGCAGGAGCCGCTTGGCCACAGGGCTGTTGAGTATCGGCATGGGGCGGAACCTACGCCCCGGCTGTGCGGCCCGGACCAGCGCCGGGCGCAGTTCACCGGAAGTCCTCCGGTACGGGAGTTGAACGCCCGGTGACCCGGCGGCCGACGGGCGGCCATGGAATTCCCCCGGGTACGCCAAAATGAGGTCATGTCTGCGACGAACACCGAGGAACCGGTGGTGCTGGACCGGCGCGACGGCCCGTACGGGGAGGCGGTGCTGCGGCGGCGGGGCCCGCACCTGGAGATCATCGCCAACGGCACCTTCCTGATGGACACCTCCGACGGCCGCTCGGAGCGGCTGCTGGTCGACGCGGCGCTGGCCGCGCTGCCGCCCGGCCGGGACGGCGCGAGCGTGCTGATCGGCGGGCTCGGCGTCGGGTTCTCGCTCGCGCACGCCGCCGCCCAGCCGCGCTGGGCGCGGATCGACGTCGTCGAGCGGGAGCGGGCGGTGATCGACTGGCACCGGGCCGGCCACTTCGCCGCGCACACCGGCGGCGCCCTCGACGACCCGCGGGTGCGGCTGGTCGAGGCGGACCTGCTGGCCTACCTGCGCACCGCGCCCGGCCCCGCAGCCGCGCCCGCCGCGGGCCCCGAACGCGGTTACGACGCGCTCTGCCTGGACATCGACAACGGGCCGGACTGGACAGTCACCGACAATAACGGCAGTCTCTACAGTCCCAGCGGGCTTGACGACTGCCGGGAGCTGCTCCGCCCCGGCGGTGTCCTGGCCGTGTGGTCGGCGCAGCCCTCGGCCGCCTTCGAGGCCGCTTTGACGGGGGCGGGGTACTCCGGGGTGCGGACACTCGAGGTTCCGGTCGCGCGCGGGGTGCCCGATGTGGTGCATGTAGCCGTCAAGGCGTGAAGGCGTCATAGTCAGGGCCGCGGCCCGCCCCGTACGCTGCCGGTATCGGACGAGCTTGTGGGGCGGAAGCGGAAGTGGACAGCGCACAGACGACGGGCGCGCAGCGCCGTGTCCTGGTGGTCGAGGACGACCAGACGATAGTTCAGGCGATCGCGGCCCGCCTCCAGGCGGAGGGGTTCCAGGTGCGCACGGCGAGCGACGGCCCGTCCGCGGTGGACGCGGCCCACAGCTGGCAGCCCGACCTGCTGGTGCTCGACGTGATGCTGCCCGGGTACGACGGGCTGGAGGTCTGCCGCCGGGTGCAGGCCGACCGGCCGGTGCCGGTGCTGATGCTCACCGCGCGCGACGACGAGACGGACATGCTGGTCGGGCTCGGCGTCGGCGCCGACGACTACATGACCAAGCCGTTCTCGATGCGCGAGCTGGCCGCCCGGGTGCATGTGCTGCTGCGCCGGGTGGAGCGGGCCGCCGACGCGGCGTCCACCGTGCGCGGCGCCAGCATCCACCTCGGCGACCTGGAGATCGACCACACCCAGCGCCGGGTCCGGGTCGGCGGCAGCGACGTGCACCTGACGCCGACGGAGTTCGAGCTGCTGGTGTGCCTGGCCCACCAGCCGCGGGCGGTGCTCTCCCGCGAGCAGCTGCTCGCCGAGGTGTGGGACTGGACCGACGCGTCGGGCACCCGCACCGTGGACAGCCACGTCAAGGCACTGCGCCGGAAGATCGGCGCGGAGCGCATCCGCACCGTGCACGGTGTCGGCTACGCCCTGGAGAACCCGACGCCATGACCCCGGGCCCCATCGGGGACCCCGCGCGCACCCGGGACCCGGCGCGGGCCCTGGGCGCGTTGTGGTGGACCCGCCGCCGGGCGCCGCGCGGCAACCGGCGGCCGGCCCGGGTCGTGGTGCGCGCGTGGCTGAGCCGGCTGTGGGAGGCGCTGCGCCCCTGGGACCCGACCCGCTCGATCAAGGCGGCGCTCCAGGCGCTGGTGATCGCCTCCGTGATGATCACCACACTGCTGGTGACGCTGGCGATCCACTCCAGGACCGAGCTGCGGGTGATCACGATCTTCTCGATCATCGCCTCGCTGCTGATCACGCAGATCGTCGCGACCAACCTGACCGCGCCGCTGCGCGAGATGACGGCGGTGGCGCGGGCGATGGCCGGCGGGGACTACAGCCGCCGGGTGGCCCGCAAGCGCCGCGACGAGGTCGGCGAGCTGGCCGAGACGTTCAACCGGATGGCGGCCGACCTGGCCGCCGTGGACCGGCACCGCAAGGAGCTGGTGGCGAACGTCTCGCACGAGCTGCGCACGCCGATCGCCGCGCTGCGCGCGGTGCTGGAGAACGTGGTGGACGGCGTCTCGGCGGCCGACCCGGAGACGATGCGGCTGGCCCTCCAGCAGACCGAGCGGCTGGGCAAGCTGGTCACCCAGCTGCTGGACCTGTCCCGGCTGGACAGCGGCGCGGTGCGGCTGGACGCCAAGCGGTTCGAGGTGTGGCCGTACCTGTCGGCGGTGCTGAAGACGGCGAGCCTGGGCGCGGACCGCGGCAGGTCCGGCGGCGCCCAGACCCGGGCCCGGGCGGACGTGCCGCTGCACCTGGACGTCTCGCCGCCGGAGCTGGTGGCGTACGCCGACGGGGAGCGGCTGCACCAGGTGGTGGCCAACCTGGTGGACAACGCGATGAAGCACAGCCCGCCCGGCGGCCGGGTGACCGTACGGGCCCGGGGCGGGCCGGTGCCCGGCAGCCTGGACCTGGAGGTGTGCGACGAGGGGCCGGGCATCCCAGAGGCGGACCGGGTGCGGGTCTTCGACCGCTTCCACCGCGGCTCCCATCCGGGCACGGACGGCGGCACCGGTCTGGGCCTGGCGATCGCGCGCTGGGCGGTGGACCTGCACGGCGGGCGGATCGAGGTGGCCGAATCCCCGCGGGGCTGCCGCATCCACGTCACCCTCCCGGGGAAGCCGGCGCAGCAGCGTTGACGCGGCGCCGCCGCGGCGGTCGGCGGGGTGGGCGGCGAGGCGGGCGGAACACGCCCGCGGACCCGCCGCCGGAGGCCCGCCGGCGGACGGGCAAACCCGCAAGAGGGACCACTTTCCCGCCACGATCCGTCCCGAAACCAGTCTTCGGGTGTGACTTACGCGACGACTGCCCCCCTAAACTGCATGGAGACGCCAGGTAGGCGTAGCCTTTATTCCCGCTGTCCACCATCTTGTGAAGCGGAAGAGGGCGGTTGCCGCCGTGTCGCCACAGTCCCCCAATAGCTCTAGTGTCTCCACCGACCACGAAGCGCAGGGCGAGGGCCCCGCAGCGGGTTTCGGCCCGAACGAGTGGCTCGTGGACGAGATCTACCAGCAGTACCTCCAGGACCCGAACTCGGTAGACCGAGCCTGGTGGGACTTCTTCGCCGACTACAAGCCGGACGGCTCCGCCGCGCCGGCCGCCCCGGCGGGCCAGGGCGGTGCCTCGGGCGCCGCCGCCCGCGCCAGCGCGGGCGTACCCGGCTCCACGCCGCCCTCGGCCCCGGCCGGCCCGCAGGCCGCCGCGGCTCCCGCCCCGGCTCCCGCGGCGCCCCCGGCCCCGGCCCGCCCGGCTCAGGCCGCCGCTCCCGCGCCGGCCCAGCCGGCTCCCGCCGCGGCCCCGAAGCCCGCCGCCGCCCAGGCCCCGGCCAAGGCCGCCCCGGCGCCCGCGGCCACGCCCGCCGCGAAGCCGGCCGCCGCACCGGCCGCCGCGCCCGCCGCCACGCCCGCCGCGACGGAGTACGTGCAGCTGCGCGGCCCGGCCGCCGCGGTCGCCAAGAACATGAGCGCCTCCCTGGAGCTGCCCACCGCCACCTCGGTGCGCGCGGTCCCGGTGAAGCTGCTCTTCGACAACCGCATCGTGATCAACAACCACCTCAAGCGGGCGCGGGGCGGGAAGGTCTCCTTCACCCACCTCATCGGCTACGCCATGGTGCAGGCCCTGAAGACGATGCCGTCGATGAACCACTCCTTCGCGGTGAAGGACGGCAAGCCGACGCTGGTCAAGCCCGAGCACGTGAACCTCGGTCTGGCCATCGACCTGGTGAAGCCGAACGGCGACCGCCAGCTCGTCGTCGCGGCCATCAAGAAGGCCGAGACGCTGAACTTCTTCGAGTTCTGGCAGGCGTACGAGGACATCGTCCGGCGGGCCCGCGCGGGCAAGCTCACCATGGACGACTTCTCCGGCGTCACCGCGTCGCTGACCAACCCCGGCGGCCTGGGCACGGTGCACTCGGTGCCGCGGCTGATGCCCGGCCAGTCGGTGATCCTCGGCGTCGGCTCCATGGACTACCCGGCCGAGTTCCAGGGCACCTCCCAGGACACCCTGAACAAGCTGGGCATCTCCAAGGTCATGACGCTGACCAGCACCTACGACCACCGGGTGATCCAGGGTGCGGCGTCCGGCGAGTTCCTGCGGATCATGAGCCAGCTGCTGCTGGGCGAGAACGACTTCTTCGACGACATCTTCGCCGCGCTGCGCATCCCGTACGAGCCGGTGCGGTGGCGCACCGACATCGACACCGGGCACGACGACGACGTCACCAAGGCCGCGCGGGTCTTCGAGCTGATCCACTCCTACCGGGTGCGCGGCCACGTGATGGCCGACACCGACCCGCTGGAGTACCGGCAGCGCAAGCACCCGGACCTCGACGTCCTGGAGCACGGGCTGACCCTGTGGGACCTGGAGCGCGAGTTCGCCGTCGGCGGCTTCGCGGGCAAGTCCCTGATGAAGCTGCGCGACATCCTCGGGGTGCTGCGCGACTCGTACTGCCGCACCGTCGGCGTCGAGTACATGCACATCCAGGACCCCAAGCAGCGCAAGTGGATCCAGGACCGGATCGAGCGCCCGCACGCCAAGCCTGAGCGCGAGGAGCAGCTGCGCATCCTGCGCCGCCTGAACGCCGCCGAGGCGTTCGAGACGTTCCTCCAGACCAAGTACGTCGGCCAGAAGCGGTTCTCGCTGGAGGGCGGCGAGTCGGTCATCCCGCTGCTGGACGCGGTGCTGGACGCGGCGGCGGAGTCCCGGCTGGACGAGGTCATCATCGGCATGGCCCACCGCGGCCGGCTGAACGTGCTGGCGAACATCGTCGGCAAGTCGTACGCGCAGATCTTCCGCGAGTTCGAGGGCAACCTCGACCCGAAGTCGATGCACGGCTCCGGCGACGTGAAGTACCACCTGGGCGCCGAGGGCACCTTCACCGGTCTGGACGGCGAGCAGATCAACGTCTCGCTGGCCGCGAACCCCTCGCACCTGGAGACCGTCGACCCGGTCATCGAGGGCATCGCCCGCGCCAAGCAGGACGTCATCAACAAGGCGGGCACCGACTTCACGGTGCTGCCCGTCGCGCTGCACGGCGACGCGGCCTTCGCCGGCCAGGGCGTGGTGGCCGAGACGCTCAACATGTCGCAGCTGCGCGGCTACCGCACCGGCGGCACCGTGCACGTGGTGATCAACAACCAGGTCGGCTTCACCGCCGCCCCGGAGTCCGCGCGCTCGTCGATGTACAGCACCGACGTGGCCCGGATGATCGAGGCGCCGATCTTCCACGTCAACGGCGACGACCCGGAGGCCGTGGTCCGCGTGGCGCGGCTGGCCTTCGAGTTCCGGCAGGCGTTCAACAAGGACGTCGTGATCGACCTGATCTGCTACCGGCGCCGCGGCCACAACGAGTCCGACAACCCGGCGTTCACCCAGCCGCTGATGTACGACCTGATCGACAAGAAGCGCTCGGTGCGCAAGCTCTACACCGAGTCGCTGATCGGCCGCGGCGACATCACCCTGGAAGAGGCCGAGCAGGCGCTCCAGGACTACCAGGGGCAGCTGGAGAAGGTCTTCACCGAGGTCCGCGAGGCCGTCGCGGCGCCGGCGGAGAGCCAGAGCCAGGACAGCCAGGCGGAGTTCCCGGTCGCGGTGCCGACCGCGGTCAGCACCGAGGTGGTCAAGCGGATCGCCGAGTCCCAGGTGAACATCCCCGACCACGTCACGGTGCACCCGCGGCTGCTGCCGCAGCTCCAGCGCCGGGCGGCCATGGTCGAGGACGGCACCATCGACTGGGGCATGGGCGAGACGCTGGCGATCGGCTCGCTGCTGCTGGAGGGCACCCCGGTCCGGCTGGCCGGCCAGGACTCCCGGCGCGGCACCTTCGGCCAGCGGCACGCGGTGCTCATCGACCGGGTGACCGGCGAGGACTACACCCCGCTGCTGTACCTGTCCGAGGACCAGGCCCGCTACAACGTCTACGACTCGCTGCTCAGCGAGTACGCGGCGATGGGCTTCGAGTACGGCTACTCGCTGGCCCGGCCGGACGCGCTGGTGATGTGGGAGGCCCAGTTCGGCGACTTCGCCAACGGCGCCTCCTCGATCATCGACGAGTACATCTCGGCGGCCGAGCAGAAGTGGGGCCAGACCTCCGGCGTCACCCTGCTGCTGCCGCACGGCTACGAGGGCCAGGGCCCGGACCACTCCTCGGCCCGGATCGAGCGCTACCTCCAGCTGTGCGCGCAGAACAACATGACGGTCGCGTTCCCGACCACCCCGGCGAACTACTTCCACCTGCTGCGCTGGCAGGTGCACAACCCGCACCACAAGCCGCTGATCGTCTTCACCCCGAAGTCGATGCTGCGGCTGAAGGCGGCGGCGTCGAAGGCCGAGGACTTCACCACCGGCCAGTTCCAGCCGGTGATCGGTGACACCACGGTGCAGCCCGAGGCGGTCCGCAAGGTCGTCTTCTGCACCGGCAAGGTCTACTACGACCTGATCGCCGAGCGGGAGAAGCGCGGCGCGGGCGATGTCGCCATCATCCGGATCGAGCGGCTCTACCCGCTGCCCGGCACGGAGATCCAGCAGGCGCTGGCGCCCTTCACCAAGGCCCAGAAGTTCGTGTGGGCCCAGGAGGAGCCGGCCAACCAGGGGGCGTGGCCGTTCATCGCGCTCAACCTGATCGACCACCTCGACCTGGTGCTGGGTGCCGCCCCGGACAACGCGGACCGGCTGCGCCGGGTCTCCCGCCCGTCCTCGTCGTCGCCCGCGGTGGGCTCGGCGAAGCGGCACCAGGAGCAGCAGCAGAACCTGGTGAACGAGGTCTTCGAGATCTGACCTCCGGCCCGGCTCAGCCCCGGGCCCCGTACGGCCGCCGGCCCCCTGTCCCGTCCCGGGCAGGGGGCCGGCGGCCGTTCCCGGCGCTCACGCGCTGAACGGCTCGAAGTCCCAGCACGGCAGGGCGCCGGCCCTGGCCGCGGCCGTCCGCGGGTGGCCGGGGCCGAGGGCGGCGGTCAGGGCCCGCACGGCGTCCTGGTCGAGCAGGTCCGCCTCGGCCGCGCGGCCGGCGCCCCGCAGCGCCGCCGCGTGGGCGGAGCGGCACATCGCGGTGAGCACATGGGCCGGGCCTAGGGCCCGTTCGGCGCGGGCGGCCGCGTCCCGTGCCGCCTCTTCGGCAGCGGGGTCGCCGGCCTCCTGCCGCACCACGGCGGCGTTCAGGGCGCAGCCGGCCGTCCAGGGGTGGTCCGGGCCGACCGCGCGCTCCATCGCCGCCAGCGCCGATTGTGCCCGCGTGTCCGCCTCGCGCCGCTCCCCCGCCGCCCGCAGCACCAGCGCGTGGTTGGCGAGCGCACCGGCGGTGTACGCGTGCTCGCCGCCCAACTGCCGCCGGTAGCAGTCCAGTACGGTGCCGGTCAGCGCCCGCGCCCGGTCCAGGTCGCCGTGGGCGCGCTCGTGGCAGGAGTACGACGCGGTGACGCGCAGCGTCAGCGGGTCGGTCTCGCCGAGCACCCGCTCGCAGCGGTTCACCAGCCGCCCGAGGGTCGCCAGCGCCCCCGGCCCGTCGCCCGCCTGGCCCTGGCACTCGGCGAGGTTGTGCTCGGCGCGCAGCGACTGGGGGTTGTCCGGGCCCAGCACCTCCGCGTGCCGGGCGCAGTTGATCTCCTGGGCCCGCAGCGCCTCCTCGGTCAGGCCGAGCAGGCGCAGGTCGAGCGCCCAGGAGTCGGCCGAGGACAGGGTGCGGGCGTGGCGGGCGCCGAGCCGGTCGCGCTGGGCGGCCAGGGTGCGCCGGTCCAGTTCCAGGGCCTCGGCGTAGCGGCCGAGCAGGCGGTAGGTGACGGCCACGTTGTTCTGCGCGGTCAGCTCGCCGCCCTCGTCGCCGATCCGGTGGTAGCCGGTGCGCACCAGCTCGGCGAGGTCCAGCGCCTCGTGGTAGCGGCCCAGTTGGCGCAGGTCGGCGGCGAGGCTGCCGGCGGCGCGCAGGACCAGCACGTCGTCCCGGCCGCGGTCGGCGCTCAGCCGTTCGTAGGCGTCCCGGTCCAGGGCCTCGCTCTCGGTGTACTCGCCGAGCGCGCGCAGCAGGTTGGCGCGGTTGTGCGCGAGGTCCCACAGCCGGGCGTCGCCGGGGTCGAGCAGCTGCGGCCAGTACTCGTTGGCGCGGGCGGCGGTGCGCAGGCCGGCGCCGTACTCGCCGGACAGGAAGAGGTAGCGCAGGCAGCGGATCACGGTGGTCTGGACGGCCGGGTCGGCGGTCTCCAGGGCGCCGGATGCCTCCAGGTGCGGCACGATCTGGGCGTAACGCGGCCAGTGGGCGGGCTCGTTGGGGCGGCCGGGGTCGGCGGCGACCAGGGCGGCGCGCACCACCCGGGAGTAGCGGCTGCGCTCCTCTTCGGGCAGGTCGGCCCGGACCGCCTGGTAGACCAGCCGGTGCATCTGGACGACGTCGGTGGAGCCGGCCGGCTCCACGGCGCCGTTCTCCTGCGGGTCGGACTGGATCACCGACCACTGGGCGAGCTTGCCGACGGCCGCGTCCCACGCCTCGGGGTCCGCGGTCAGCCGGGCGAGTTCGGGGGGGATCTCGGCGCCGGTGCCGTCGTCCCCGCCGGCGGCGCCGCGGCCGAGCAGGTCGCGCAGCAGCCGGACCGGGACCGGGCCCGGCGCGAAGAACACGCACAGCCGCAGCAGGTCCACCGCCTCGGGCCGGTCCTCCCGCAACCGGTTCAGCAGGATCGAGAACGCGGTGAAGTACGTCATCTGGAAGTCCGCGGCGACCTTCAGACCGGACTCCAC
Source organism: Actinacidiphila sp. bgisy145 (assembly GCF_057708125.1). NCBI lineage: Bacteria > Bacillati > Actinomycetota > Actinomycetes > Kitasatosporales > Streptomycetaceae > Actinacidiphila > Actinacidiphila sp. bgisy145. The sequence continues at coordinate 207,355 of NZ_JBYIRL010000004.1, read as the reverse complement.
CTCGGTGCCGCGGCGCAGCAGTTCGACGTACTCGTCGACCGGCATGAGCGAGTCGTTGAGCGCGCCCGCGTTCTGGTCCAGCGCCAGCGGCAGGTCGCCCAGCGCCTCGGCGAGCTTGTCCGCGTCGGCGTCGTCCAGCCGCGGCGCCCGGCGCCGTACGAACGCCACCGACTCGTCCCGGTCGTAGACGGGCACCTCGACCAGGGCGCTGTTGTACTCGCCCCACTCCCGGTTCTGCGAGGTGATCAGCACCTGTCCCGGCCCGGCCGGCAGCAGGTCGTGGACGTCCTCCGGCCGGTCCGCGCCGTCCAGCACCACCAGCCACCGCGCGTACGGGTCCCCGCGGCGCAGCGCGTCCCGTACCGCCCGCAGCCGCTCGCCGTACTCGCGTCCGGTCACCAGGCCCAGGACGGGCGCGAGGCCGGCCAGGTGCTCGCGCAGGGTGCCGCGCTCCCCGGCGGGCACCCACCACACCACGTCGTACTCGGCGGCGAAGCGGTGGACGAACTCGGTGGCGACATGGGTCTTGCCGACGCCGGACAGGCCGATGAGCGTGCTCACCGCGGCGCCCGACGGGGCCTCGGCGAGCCGGCGGTGCAGCGCGGTGAGGACCTCCTCGCGGCCGGTGAAGCGGGTGTTGCGGCGCGGCACACCGCCCCACACCGCCGGCTGCTCCAGCGGGAAGCGCGGGCCGTCCGCGGTCTGCTCCGGCGGCTGGGCGCGCTCGACGCCCAGCGCCGCGAGCAGCCGCGCCTCGGCTTCCGGCGCGGCGGTGTCCCACAGGTCGGCGCCCTCCAACAAGGCTGCGGCGGCGGGCAGTTCGGCGGCGCTGACGCGGACTGCGGCGAAGTGGCCGGCATGCGCCGGGACCACCGCGCGCAGCGCCTCGTTCCACTCCTGCGGGTCGCGCAGGCCCAGCCGGAAGTACCAGGCGCTGAGTACCACCAGCACCCGGTTGCCCGACAGCAGCAGGTCCCGCAGGCCCTGCTCGACCGAGGCGCCCGGCGCGACGTTCCAGCGCTGCAACGACACCTGGACGCTCTGAAGTTCGAGGCGGTGCGCGATCCACACCGCCCAGGGCCGGTCGGTGCCGGCGTAGCTGACGGTGACGCGGTGGGCGGGTGGCGGGCCACCGGTCCGGCCGGGCGCGGCCAGTACCGCGACGCCCTCGACGGGGAGGGCGGCCGCAGCTCCCGTGGCCACGATCCGCACCGGCAGCCCGGCCGTACGCACCGGGACGCCGTGCCCGTTGAACACCGACAGCCGCAACTCGGCAGGTCCCGGGCGGCCGTTCGCGGTGACCACGAACCGCGCCGGACCGTAGGTGCCGCCGAAGCGGTGCAGCACCACCGAGGGGTGGCCGAGTGCCTCGCAGAGCAGTTCGGGGCCGCCGTCCAGCGCGACACCGAACGCGAACTCCTCCTGCTCGTAGGGCCATTCGCCGGGGTCGCAGGTGCTGCGCAGGTCCACGGTGACCAGGTAGCCGCAGCCTGCCTCCGCCACGCGCGGCCGGGCCACGACCGGTTCGACGCGCAGCCGCGCGCCCTCGCCGCTCACCGCGCCTCCGGTCCGCGGCGGCCGGAGGTGAGCCGGAGCGTGGTCAGCGGGTGCCCGTAGTAGACGTACATGAAGTGGTAGAGCAGCGTGAGCACCCGGCGCTGGGCCTCGACGTCCTGGCCGCCGCCGGGCTCCCGGGTGCGCGGGAGCCGCCGGGGCAGCTGGCCGACCGCCAGCGCCCGGAAGTCGCGGAGCATGTGGGCCAGCGGTACGCCCGGCCGCTCGCGGGCGTACTTCACCAGGTGCCGCAGCAGGGCGCGCGCCTCGCTCTCGCCGACCTCGCCGCGGGTGGCGATGCACGCCTTGGCGCCCTTGCGCAGGAAGAGTTCGGAGAAGCCGCGCAACGCGTCCTCACCGCCGCCCTTGTTCTCCACCAGCCGCCCGGAGTGGCAGACGTTGAGGCAGACCAGGGTGCCGTCGCTCCCGGTGCCGCCCCGCAGTGCGCGCATCGCCGGCTCGTCCATCTCGTGCCAGGTGAGCATGCCCGCCGTGAGGTCGTCGATGCGCTTTCCGTGGGTGCCGTGGCAGCCCATGTAGACCAGGCCGAGGCCGGGGTGGTGCGGGTCGCCGGGGCGGTCCGGGTGGTCGGGGCGGTCCGCGCGGCCGGGGTTGTCGGGGTGGTCCGGGCGGTCGGGGTCGCGGCGGCGCTCGTCGAGGCGGTCCAGGAAGCGGTCCACGTCGGTGTGCGGTTCGTGGTCGAAGGGCGCGAAGACGTCGATGTCCTGGCGCATCCGCCCGTCGAAGTAGCCGAGGACCCGGCCCGAGCAGTCCGCGGGCACGTCCAGCAGCGGGCGCCGCAGCTCCCGGATCGTGGTCCAGCGCGCCACCGGCACGGCGGCCCCCAGCGGCAGGTCGGGACCGCCGTCGCCGGTGGTGAGCAGCAGCAGTTCCCACGGGATCTCGTAGTCGGTGTCGTCCCAGACCACCACGTGCAGCGCGGCGCCGTGCCGGGCCCGCTGGTCGTTGAGCCAGCCGACCAGCGGCCGTTGCAGCTGCGACCAGTGCCGCACCGCGCGGTAGAACTGGCTGGGCACCGCGCCGGCGGCGTGCACCCGGGCCAGATTGATGTCCGTGGGAGGCAGTTGGGGCTCGGGCGGCCCGTACGGGCGCTCCTCCTCGGACCCGCCGCAGGTGCCGGTGAGCACGTACGCGGGCTCGCCGGCGGCGGACCGGGCGCGCTGCACCCGGAGTTGGGCGAGGCCGCCCGGCAGCCGCCCGGTGGGGTCGGTGGTGGCGGTGCCCAGCGCCTCGGGTGGGGTGTCCGGGACCGCCGCGTCCGGTGCGCGGGCCGGGCGCGGCACGGGCAGCGGCGCCGGCCGCGGGCTGCGCGGGCCGGCGCCCGCCGCGCCGCGGACCCCGGTGATCCACGCGGTGGCCCGCCGCATACGGTCAGCCGGCGGCATCCTCGTCCCCCTCCGTCGCGGGCCCGGCCACCACGCTCCCGCCGAGCGCGTCGGCCAGCTCGAACGGCAGCTCCGCGTACGGCTGCGCGCCGGTGTCCAGCACGACCGTGTGCAGCCGCATCCGGCCCATCGCGCCGAACTGGCCGGCCGCGACGAGCGCGTCCTGCACCCCGCGCCGGCCCACCGGCCCCTCGTGCATCCCGGTCAGGCTGGTGCGCAAGGGTATGTTGCCGCGGCCGTCGCTGGCGACGACCAGCCATGCCTCGGCGAGCGCGGTCGGCTGCTGCTGGAACGCGCGGCGCACCAACTGGGCGGCGAGCAGCAGCCCGTGGGCGAGCGGGCTGGCCCGGCCCGGGGTGCGCTCCAGTGCCTCGGCCAGCCGCGGGTCGAGCACGTTGCGGGCGTGGAAGGTGTGCGCGCGCAGCTCGTCGGCGGTGGGCGCGCCGCCGACCTCGACCACGGCGACGGTGGCGCGGGCGGCGTACGCCCACTGCACGTACGGGGCGATGGCCTGCTGCCAGTCCGGCCCGGGCCGGCTGGTGTGGTCCAGCAGCAGCACCAGCATCCGCTCGGGTTCCGCGGCGCGGGCGTGGCTGCGCAGGTCGCCCGCGGTGATGGCCAGGGCGCCGCGGTCGCGGACCCGGCCGGGCAGCCGCTGGTGCTTGGCCGCCTCGATGACGGTCGGCACCAGTGCGAGGTCCCGCAGGTCGGTGGCGCGGCGGATGCCGGTGACCGGGCCGCGGTCGGCGGCCGGGCCGGAGGCGCGCCGCCAGGCCGCGCGCAGCGGCGCGTACTCCCGCAGCGGCTCGGCCTCGTCCTCGGGGTAGGGGCCGCCGGGCTCGGGCCGGGCGGGCGCCGGGTCGGCGAAGGGGGTGAGCGGTTCTTCCGGGCCGGGGGCGGGCAGTTCGGTCGTGTGGACCGCCGAGCCCGGCTCGGCGCCCTCCGGCTGCGGCGGTGCGGCGGGCGGCTCGGGCGGCGGCAGCGGCTCGGGGCGGTCCGGCCGCGGCCGGTCGGTGTCGGGCGCGGGCGGGCGGTCCGGTGCGAGCCCGATCAGCCGGGCCGCCTCGGCGACATGGGCGGCGGTGGTGGCGGGCGCGGCGGGGTCGGCGAGGCCGGCCAGCGCGCGGGCGATGCGGGCCAGCGCGAGGGCCCGCCGCTCCCCGGGCTGCTCCGCGACGCGGGCGAGCGCCTCCTCGTCGAGCGGCGGTCGGCGGTACCGCCCGGCGGCCGGGCGGCCAGCCGCCGGACCGTCAGCGGGCAGCCGGTCACCGGCCGGACCGTCAGCGCCCGGACCGTCGGCGGGCAGCCGGTCGGCGGCCAGACGGTCTACGGCCGGACCGTCGGCGGGCAGCCGGTCGGCGGCCAGACGGTCTACGCCCGGACCGTCGGCGGCCGGGCTGTCAGCGGGCAGGTGGTCTGCGGCCGGACGATCAGCAGCAGTCCGGTCGGCGGCCAGACGGTCGGCGCCCGGACCGTCGGCGGCAGTCCGGTCGGCGGCAGTCCGGTCGGCGGCAGTCCGGCCGCCGGCCGGACGGTCTGCACCCGGACCGTCGGCGGCCGGACCGTCAGCGGGCAGCCGGTCAGCGGGCAAGCGGTCGGCGGCCAGACGGTCGGCAGCAGTCCGGTCGACGGGCAGCCGGTCAGCAGCAGTCCGGTCAGCAGGCAGCCGCAGTCCGGGCACCGCCAAGCGCAGCGGAAAGCGGTCGAGCAGGTGCGGGGAGACCCGTCCGGCGTCCTCGGTGCGGCAGAAGGCGAGCCAGCGGGCGCGCGGCCGCCAGGTCGCGCTGGCCCCGTGCCGCTCGACGGAGGCCGCCTCCGCACCCAGCACGGTGACCGCTGCCCGCAGCCCCGGCAGCGGCAGGCGGGCCAGGTCCGGCACGACCACCGCGCGCGGCGGCGCGGCCGGGTCGGCCTCCACCAGGTCCCCGGGGAGCACGTCCAGCGCGATCCGCCCGCGTGCGGGCCGCAGCCGCGTCCGCGACCACAGGTCGTCCTCGCGTACGGCCGCACCGAGGTGCACCACCTGCCCGCCCTCGGCGACGGCCGCGGAGAACAGGCCGACGACCTCGGCGGTCAGCGCCGGCGGGACGTCGAAGAGTAGGACGCCGGACAGGCGGGGGTCGGCGGCGGCGCAGGCGAACACCCGCAGGAGGCGGCCGAACGACGCATCGGCGGGGTCGCGGCCGGTCATGACAGCAGCTGGTCGAGGCGTTCGAGGTCGTCCGGCGCCCAGTCGGCCGAGCCGCCGTGGGTGCTCTCGGGGCGCCGGTGCCGCAGCGCGAGCGGCGCGGTGACCCGCAGGTGGGCGGCGGTCACCGCGGGGGCGCCCTCGGCGGCGGCCTGGGCGCGGGCGGCCTGGAGCATGACCACCTCGCCGCGGTGCCCGACCACCTGGAAGGCGGCGGCGGTCTTCGCGCAGAGCCCGACGACGTCGTCGCCGACCTCGACGTCGAACAGCCGGGCCCTGGCCGCCAGCAACTGGTCGCGGCGCTCCCGGTCCAGCCGGCGCCCCTCGGCCAGCCACACCGATCCGGGGTCCGCGCTCTCCTCGTCGAACCGCAGCACCGCGCGCAGCATCGCGTGCCGCCCGGCGGTGTCGAGCGGCTGGGCGGTGGCCATCAGGCCGAACCGGTCCAGGAGTTGGGGCCGCAGCCCGCCCTCCTCGGGGTTCATCGTGCCGACCAGGCCGAACCGGACGCTCATCACCTTGTCCAGGCCCTCCCGCTGCACCGACAGCACACCGGTGGAGGACACGTCGAGGATGATGTTGACCACGTGGTCGTTGAGGAGGTTGACCTCGTCGATGTAGAGCAGGCCGTCCGCGTGGGCGGCCTCCAGCAGCCCGGGCTGCTCCGTCGTCTCGCCGCGCAGCAGCGCGTTGAGCTCCCAGCCGCCCAGGACGCGGTCGTCGGTGGCGTCGATGGTGAGGGTGACCGGCAGCCGGCCGCGGGCCATCAGCGCGAACGCCCGCACCACGGTGGACTTCGCGGTGCCCGGCTGACCGGAGATCAGCACCCCGCCGATCGCCTCGGCGATGAAGTTCAGCTCCAGCGCGAGCTTCAGCTCCTCCTGGCCGACGACGTAGCTGTACGGCAGGATCGTGATCCCGGCCGTCACGACGCGGCGCCGGTGTGCCAGCGGAACGTCACCTGTAACTGGGCCTCGGCGGAGCTCTGCACGACGTAGGCGCCGAGCGAGGCGTCCATCTTGATGCCGAACTGCATCTCGACCTCCTGCGGCCGGGTGCCGTCCGGCAGCGCCCGGAACCGGGCGGCGGCGACCTCCGCGCAGCGGCAGGCGAGCGCGATGCCGTCGTCGTACACGTCGCGGGACAGTTCGGCGACGCGCCGGGCCGGATTGCCGCGGGTGGCGCCGTACACGCCCTCGGCGGGGCCGGCCGGGCCGGACTGCTGCGCCGGGCCGGGCTGGACCTCGACCTGGACCTGGACCGGCGGCGCGCCCGAGGCGCCGGGCGGGCCGCTGACTACGGGCATCTTCCTCGTCCCCCAAGGCGGTGGTGGCGTGCGCGGGTCGCGGCGGGCGCGGCCCGGTCAGGAGCTGAACGGTTCGAAGTCCCAGTACGGGCGGCTGCGGGAGCGCCCGGAGATGGTGTGCGGGTGCTGCGGGCCGAGCGTGCGGGCGAGCGCCTCGAGCGCCTCCTCCTCGACCTTGTCGGCCTCCGGGCGGCGCCGCAGGTTCCGCAGGTCGGTGGCGAGCGCGACCCGGCAGGACAGGCTGAGCGGGTGGTCCTTGCCGAGCCGGGCGGCGGCCCGGTCCGCGGTGATCCGGCTCAGCTCGGCGGCGCCCTCCGGGTCCCCGGCGAAGTTGCGGGCCGCGGCGACGTTGAGCGCGCAGCCCAGCGTCCAGGGGTGCTCCTCGCCCACGACGCGGCTCATCGCGGCGAGCGCGTCCTCCACCTCGATCTGGGACTGCTGGCGCTCGCCGGCCGCCCGCAGCAGCAGCCCGTGGTTGGCGAGCGCGCCCGCGGTGTACGGGTGGCCGGCGCCGAACTGCGTGCGGTAGCGGGACAGCACGGCCTCGCCCAGCTCGCGGGCGCGGTCCAGGTCGCCGTGCTCGCGCTCGAAGGTCGACAAGGTGGCCGCCACCCGCACGGTCAGCGGATCGCTGTCGCCGAGCACCCGCTCGCAGCGCTCCAGCAGCGAGGCGAGCAAGACGGCCGCCTTGGGCCGGTCGCCGCCGCGCTGGTGGCACAGCGCGAGATTGTGCTGGGCGCGCAGCGTCTGCGGGTTGTCCGGGCCGAGCACCATGCGGTGGATGTCGGCGTTGCGCTCCTGGACCGAGGTGGCGTCCTCGTAGCGCCCGAGCAGCCGCAGGTCGTGGGCGTAGGAGTTCTCCGACGACAGCGTCAGGTTGTGCCGGTCGCGCAACTGCTCGCGCAGCGCCTCCATGGTCTGCCGGTCCAGTTCCAGCGCGTCGTGGTAGCGGCCGAGCAGGCGGTAGGTGACGGCGATGTTGTTCTGCGCGACCAGGGTGCGGGCGTCCTGCGGGCCGAGCAGTTCGCGGTAGCTGTCGCGGACCCGCTGGGACAGGTCGAGCGCCTCGTCGTACTCGCCCAGCGCCCGCAGGTCCGCGGCGAGGCTGCCGGCCGCGCGCAGCGCCAGCAGGTCGTTGGGGCCGCGGTCGGCGCTGAGCCGGGCGTGCGCGCGGCGGTCGATGGCCTCGGTGGTGGTGTAGTCGCCGGTGGCCCGGATGGCGTTGGCCTGGTTGTGCAGCAGGTCCCACAGCCGGGGGTGGTCCGGTTCCAGCAGCCGCGGCCAGATCTCGGCGGCGGCCGCGGCGATCCGCTGGGCGGCGCGGTACTCGCCCGAGAAGTACAGGTAGCGCAGGCAGTTCAGGACGGTCGACTGGATCTCGGGGTTGGTCGAGCTGAGCGCGCCGGACGCCTCCAGGTGCGGCACGATCTCGGCGTAGCGCTGCCACAGCCGGGTGTCGTTGGGGCGGCCGGGGTCGGCGGCGGCGAGCAGCTTGCGCACCACCCGCGAGTACAGGCTCTGCTCCTCGCGGGGCATGTCGGCGCGCACCGCCTGGTAGACCAGCCGGTGCATCTGGACGACGTCGGTGGAGCCGGCCGACTCCTCGGTGTCGGTCTCCTGCGGGTCGGACTGGATCACCGACCACTGGGCGAGCTTGCCGATGGCGGAGTTCCACAGCAGCGGGTCCTCGATGAGCCCGGCGAGCCGCTCGGGCACGTCGCGGATCGGCAGGTCGCGCAGCAGCCGGACCGGGATCGGCCCGGGCGCGAAGAACACGCACAGCCGCAGCAGGTCGACCGCCTCCGGCTTGTCCTCGCGCAGCCGGTTGAGGAGTATCGAGAAGGCGGTGAAGTACGTCATCTGGAAGTCGGCGGCGACCTTCAGACCGGGCTCCACGTCGGCGCCGTGCCGCAGCAGTTCGATGTACTCGTCGACCGGCATGTTCGAGTCGTTGAGGGCGCCCGCGTTCTGGTCCAGGGCCAGCGCGAGGTCGCCCAGCGCCTCGGCGAGCTTGTCCGCGTCGGCGTTGTCCAGCCGCGGCGCCCGGCGGCGTACGAACGCCACCGACTCGTCGCGGTCGTAGACGGGCACCTCGATCAGGGCGCTGTTGTGCTCGCCCCACTCCCGGTTCTGCGAGGTGATCAGCACATGTCCCGGCCCGGTCGGCACCAGGTCGTGGATCTCCTCGGGCTGGTCCGCGCCGTCCAGCACCACCAGCCACCGGAAGTACGGGTCCCCGCGGCGCAGCGCGTCGCGCACCGCCCGCAGCCGCTCGCCGTACTCCCGCCCCGTGACCAGGCCGAGGGCGGGGGCGAGGCCGGCGAGCTTCTCGCGCAGGGTGCCGCGCTCGGAAGCGCGCACCCACCACACCACGTCGTACTCCAGGCCGAACCGGTACACGAACTCGGTGGCGATATGGGTCTTGCCGACGCCGGACAGGCCGTGCAGGGTGACGACGGCCGCGCCGGGCTCGGCGGCGGTCAACTGCTGGTACAGCCCGTACAGCAGCGCCTCGCGGCCGGTGAAGCGGGTGTTGCGGCGCGGCACGCCGCCCCACACCGAGGGCTGCTCCAGCGGGAAGCGGGGGCCGCCGGCGCCGCTGAGGGTGTCGCCGGCGGACGAGCGCGGCGGGGAGACGCCCAGCCGGGACAGCACCCGACGCTCGGCCTCCGCCGCGCCCAGTCCCCACAGGTCGGCCGCGCTGAGCGAGGCCGCGGCGCTGGGCAGCGAGGCGGCGGTGACGCACACCGCGGCGAAGCGGTCGCTGTGCTCGGGGACGACCTCGCGCAGCGCCTCGTTCCACTCCTCCGGGTCACGCGGGCCGAGCCGGAAGTACCACTCGCTGAGCACCACCAGCACCCGGCCCTCGGACAGCAGCAGGTCGCGCAGGCCCTGCTGCACGCTGGTCCCCGGCAGCAGGTCCCAGCGCTGCATCGACACCTGGAGGCCGTGCCGCTCCAGCCGGCTGGCGATCCATGCCGCCCACGCCCGGTTGTACCCGGCGAAGCTGATCGTCACCGGTCCCCGTGCGGCTGCTGCTGAAGCGGTGTTCCGCCCTCCGGCCATGCGACCGACTCCCTCGTTGTGCGCGCAGAGTGCTCTGACGGTGCGACAGGTGACTGCGTCAGAAACTACACCGAATGCTCCCCCGTTGACGTGCCGTCATGCCGGTTCGCGCCCGTTCGTGGCAGTCTGCGCCCGTCTTCTGCGCCAGATGGCCCGGGCGGTCTCCACATAGGCGCTCGCGCGGGCCAAATGGCCGTCGGGCGGGGCGTGTTCCGCCAACCGGGCGTGGTGCGCGGCCATCGCGGTGGCCAGCGCCCGGCCCTGCCGGGTCAGGGCCCGGGCGCCGAGCAGTTGGGGCAGCGCGGCGCCGACCTGCTCCCGGCAGCGGCAGTGGTCGGCCCAGGCGGCGTCCCGGCGGGCCGGGTCGGTCAGCGCGGTGGCGGCCCGCAGGTGGAAGTCGGCGAGCGCGAGGTGGGCGTAGGCGCCGTGGAAGAGCCCGTCGAAGGGCCGCGGGTCGGGGCGCCAGGGCGCGAAGTAGCCGGGCGCGTCGTCGGCGGTGTGCAGCACCACCAGCTGGGAGACGGCCAGCAGCTTGGCGTGCTGGAGTTCGTGCACCAGTGTGGCGGCCAGCTCCAGGCCGTCGCGCGGGGTGCTGGACAGCAGTGCCCCGAACGCCTCGCCGCGGGTGGCGCTGCACTGCGCGCCGGGCGCGCCGGTCAGCGGCACCACGCAGTCCAGCAGCGCGGCCACCTCCTGGGCCCGGGTGGTGCCGCCCAGCCGCAGCCAGGGCCGCGCGTCGCGCCAGGCGGTCCGCCACGCGGCGTGCCCGGCGGGGTCGAGCCGGTCGGCGAGGTCAAGGCCGTAGGGGTTGGTGCGGCGCTCCTCGTCGCGGTAGGGGTCCACGTCGTCGATGAGGACGGCGCGGCCGTCGGGGTGGCGCAGCGCCTGGAGCGGGCGCCAACCGGGGGCGGCGGAGCGCCAGATGCCGTCGGGGCCCTCGCGGACCTCGACGGCGCCGGGGCCGGGGGCCGGGGGCCGGGTGCCGTCGGGCGGCAGCGGGAGGAGCCACAGCCGGTGGGGTTCGCCGACGACGCGGACGGTGGGTACGGGGGCGGGTACGGGGGCGGGGTCGCCGGGTCCTTGGCCGCGGGTTCCGCCGGTTCCGACGGGTCCACCGGGTCCACCGGGTCCACCGGGTCCGACCGGTCCGGGGCCGCCGGGCGCGCACCTCGCGGCGCCTGCCGCGCGGCCCGGCCGGTGGCCGCCGATCGTGGGCAGCCGCAACTCCCCGCCGTACGCGGGTACGTCGACGGTGAAGCGCAGACCGGCGCGGGCGGCGGCGGCCGCCGCGAGCGCGGCCAGGTGCGGCAGCTCCGCGGCGGCGCGGTGCGCCTGCCCGGGCCGCGTCAACGCGCGTAGGCAGCGCTCCGCCCAGGCCCCGGTGTGCGGGTACTGCACGACCCGCCGGGTGGCGGCGCTGTCCGCGCGGTCGGCGGCCTCCAGCAGCCGCCAGTCGCGCAGCACCCGGTCGGCGGTGCCCTCGGGCAGGGTCCCGGCGGGGGCGGTCGCGACCGCCTCCAGCAGGGCGCGCAGCGTCAGCAGCCGCCGCGCGTGCTGGTGCGCGACGAGCAGGTCGAGCAGGCCCGGGGTGCTGCCGGTGCTGCCGAGCACCGGCAGCATGTCGGCGGGCAGCCCGTCGCGGCCGGCGCCGCCGGGGGCGCCGGGCCCGCGGGGCGGGGTGGTGGGGCCAGGGGTGCCGAGCGGGTTCACCGGATGGTCTCCCGGGTCGTGTGGCGGCCGGACCCGGTACCGGCCGCCTGGGCGAGCCGGCGGGCGGTGTGGCGCACGAGGTGGGCGAGGTCGGCGCAGTACACCGACGGGTTGCGGAAGCCGGCGCCGGCCCGGTAGCGGTGGGCGTAGTGGCCGCCGCCGCAGACCGCGACCAGGGCGCAGGCCCGGCAGGTGGCGCCCAGCGCGGCGAGGCCGGCCTGCCGGGCGGCGACGCCGGGGTGGGCCAGCGCGTCGTCGAAGCTGTGGTGGAAGACGTCGAGGCCGGTCGCGGCGGCGCCCTCGTACGCGGACTTGAGCGAGTCGACCTGTTCGATGCTGCCGTCGGTCTCGACCACCACCGCGGTGAACGGCTGGAGGCCGAGCCGTTCGATGGCGGCGGGCACGCCGAGCAGCAGGGCGACGCACTCCTCGAACAGCCGTATCCGGGTGCGGCGTTCGGGCGCGTCCCACCAGCGGTCGAAGACGGCCGTCAGCCAACTGCCGTACGGCGCGGGGTCGTCGGGCGCGGCGGGCAGGCCGGGGGGCGGGGCGCTCCAGTTGCCGTGCGGCAGCAGCAGGTCGACCGCGGGCGGGCCGAAGGCGAGCAGCGCGTCGTAGACCTCGACCGGGTCGTGCCGCAGGTCGACGACGCACAGCACGCCGCCGTACGCCTCGGGCGCGTGGGCGGCCAGCAGCCGCAGGCCCGCGGCGGCCGCCGGCCACGAGGGGCGCCCGGCGTGGTCCACCCGCTCGCGGTTGTGGTGGGGCAGCCCGCCGTCGAGGCTGACGCCGATCCGCAGCCCGGCGCGGGCGAGGGTGCGCACCCGGTCGCGGGTGAGCAGGGTGGCGTTGGTCTGCACGCTGCCGTGCACGGTGCAGCCGGGCGGCAGCGCCCGGCGGATCACGTCGAGGTCGGCGGCGAGGCGTTCGGCGCCGGCGAGCAGCGGCTCCCCGCCGTGGAAGACCACGGCGACCTCGCTCAGGCGGTGCGCGGCGGCGTGCTCGGCGATGCGCGCGGCGGTGCGCGCGGTCACCTCGGCGGCGGGCACCCGGGGGCGGTCGCGCCAGGTGCGGTCGGGGCCCGCGTACAGGTAGCAGTAGGTGCAGGCGAGGTTGCAGCGGCTGTGCGTCTTGAGGATGAACTGCCGGATCGGAAAGGGCGGGCGTCCGGGTGGCCCGGCCGTGTGCCGCACGTCCTCACCTCCCCCGGGCGCGGGCCATCGAGGGGCTTCCCGCCGGCCCCCGCGGTTGTTCCCGCCAGTTGCGGGGCGGCAAACACCCGTCCGGTGAAATGGCCGTATCCCTTCCGGAGCGCGGCCGGAAGAGAGCCGGCGCGCGGCGGCGCTCACGTGTCGTTGTCGAACCCCCACAGCGCCTCGCTGCCCGGCTTCGCCACCCGTGCGCGCAAGTCGCCGACCAGCGCGGACAGTACCGGGTGCTGCACGGTGCGCAACTGCTCCAGGTCCATGCCGAGCAGGTCGATCCCGGCCTCGCGAAGGGCGGGTTCGGTGTACGGCTCCGCGCCTTCGTTGGGTCGTTCCTCCATCGTGCTCCTCCCCGAACCTAAAGGTGTGCTGCCCGCCCCGCGCTCCCGCCGTGCTGCCACCGCCCGCCCCGACCGCCCGTCAGGTCCATGGTGCCCCACCAGGCGCGCGGCAACCACGCCTGCCCGCACGGGAGTTCGGCCTGTACGGGGGTGACGTGCGGCTCAACTGGTCAGGGCGTCCAGGCGCGCGCCGGTGTCGCGGCCCTCCTCGCCTCCGTCGTCGGGGAGTTGGCGCCACTCGCGCAGCGCCGCCCGGTAGGCGTCGGCGGCGGCGCGGGGCCGGCGGGCCGTCTCGTACGCGTCGCCGCGCCAGTGGTGCGCGCGGGCCGCCAGCCGCACCATCGGCTCGGGTTCGGCGGCCGCCCGGGCGGCGTCGGCGGCCGCGGCGGCCGCCTTGCGGTAGGCGTCGGCCGCCTGGTCCAGGCGCTCGGGGCGGCGCGAGTGGCTGGGCACCAGGCGGTGCGACTCGCCCAGCTCGAACCATATCCGCGCGGCCAGGTCCGCCACGTCGGCGCCCTGCGCGGCCAGCCCGAGCACCTGCTCGGCCTCGCGCAGGTCCACCAGTTCCTGTTCGGCCCGGTAGCGCAGTATCAGCGCGCGCCCCAGCATCAGCAGCCGCTCCGGCTGGCGCGGGTCGGACTCGGGCGTCTCCATCCGGCAGTCGCGCAGCACCAGCACCGCGCGGTTGACGAACGTCCAGCCGCCGGGCAGCTCCGAGCGCGCCAGCAGCGCCGCGCCCCACTCCGCCATCAGGCCGCTGTACTCCGTGCGGTCGCGGGGGGTCAGCCGGGCCGCCTCCTCGAACCGGGCCGCCGCCGCCTCCAGTTCGGTGGCCGGCCCGCCCGCGGCGTGCCGGGCCAGCCTGATCCGCCCGGCGCGGGCCAGCAGCGCGGCCCGCTGGAGCCGGTCGCGGGTGCCGTCCAGGGCGTCGTCGACCAGCCGCTGCGCCTCCACCAGCCGCCCGCCGGTGAGCAGTTCGGCGTCGACCAGGGCCAGTGTGGCGGCGGTGACGGCGTCACGGTCGGCCTCCTCGCGGCGCAGCGCGGTGAGCGCGCCGGCGTAACTGCGGGCGGCCTGCTGGGCGTAGGTCTGGCGGCGCTCCCGGCTGTCGGCGGCGTCGGCCAGCCGCAGCAGGGCGCGGCCGTGCGCGAGCAGCAGCGCGCTGGGCCGCGGGCGGCGCGGCGACCAGGAGTCGGCGACCGCCTCCAGCGTCCCGACGGTCTCCTGGAGCAGCACCGCGTCGCCGCTGATCACCCACTGCTCCTCCAGCACCGCGACCCGCTCCAGGGTCGCGTCGAGCAGCTTCGCGGAGTCCAGGCCGGGCGCTGCGCACACGGCCGTGAACTCCCGGTCGGCGCGCTGGAGGAGTTCGAGCGCGCCGCGGTTGTCGCCGGCGGCGGCCCGCTCCTGGGCGGTGGCCTGGAGCACCCGGGCCCGCACCGAGCGGGCGGGCAGCGAGGAGTGGTGGGCGGCTGCGGTCTCGGACGCCTCGCGGGCCTCCGCCAGCAGTCCCGCGCCGCCGCGCAGCCGCCACAACCGCAGCAGCTGCTGGGCCAGTTCGGTCCACAGGTCGGGGTCAAGGCCGCGCATCCGCTCCTCCGCGGCGGCCCGCCGCAGCAGCCCCACCGCGTCCAGCAGGTACTGCACCAGGCCCTCGGCGGTGAACCGGTCGGCGAGGTCCCGGGCGCGCTGCACCACCGTGGAGGACTGCACCGCCGCGGAGCCGGGGTACGGTCCTGGCGCGCCGTCGTCGGGCAGCGGCATGAAGCGCTCCAGCACCCGCGCGGCGACCTCCGCGAACGGCTGCCGCGACTCCGCGACGGTGCCCTCCTCGCCGCCGCGCCCGCCGCCGGCGCCGCCTGGTCCGGCGCCGAGGGCGGCCCGCCGCACCGCGGAGCGCACCGCGGCGTCGGCGGTCGGGTCGCCGGGGCCCTCGGCGAGCTGGGTGATCGCCAGCGCGGGGAAGTTGGGGCCGGACTTGCCGAACCGCTGCTCGACGTACTCCGAGCAGTGCTTGAGCACCAGGCGCGCCTCGTCCACGCCGAGCGGGCCGAGCAGCGCGTCGCGGACACCGGGCGCGAAGTGGTACCAGCGCTGGTCGTCGCCGCTCCTGCGCACCACCAGGCCGCTGAGCAGCACCTCGGCCAGTTCGGCCGGGCCGGAGTCGGGCAGCATCGTGCGCTGCACCAGTTGGATCACCGGCAGGAACAGCGGGGCGGCGGCCAGGTAGACCGCGAGCTGGGCGGCGGCCGGCGAGGCGGCGGCGCGGAACTGGCGGACCAGCGCGGGCACCGGCACCGTCGTCCGGCGCGGCCGGGAGCGGACCGCGGGCTGGTCGGCGCGCACCCAGCCGACGGCGGCGGGCACCTCGCCCGCGCCCATCCCGGCCAGCAGCCGCGCCCAGGAGCCCAACGCCGCGGCGGTGGGCGGCAGTACGGGCACCGGCAGCGCCTCGGGCTCGGGCGGCACCCCGGTGGAGCCGGGCGAGAACCGCAGCGGCGAGGAGAGCAGCATCCCCTCCGAGCGGTGCAGCACCCCGTAGGAGACGGGCAGCAGGGTGCGGCTCCACAGCCGGGCGGGCAGCGGCTGGAGCACGCCGACCGGGCCGTGCCGGCTCAGCCGGTGGAGCAGCCGGTGGGCCTGCCCCGAGCGCCACAGCGGCCCGGCGCAGTCGCTGACCATGAGGGTGATCCGGCGGCCGGTGGGGTCGCCGAGCTGCTCGGCGGAGAGCAGCCCGGCCGGTTCGGGTTCGAAGCGGCTGCTCACGCCGAGCGTGCCGTCGGGGGTGGCGTGCAGGTAGCGGACGTGCACCTCGTGGAAGGCGCCGAGGCGTTCGAAGACGCCGGCCAGTTCGCGGAGCATCCGCTCCCAGACGAACATCGAGGAGGAGGTGTCCATGAGCAGCTGCATCGAGGCGTCGCCGTGGGAGGTCGGGCGGAAGACCGGCAGCAGCAACCCGCCCGCGCGGGCGGCGTGTTCGGCGGTCGCGGCCTCGTCCAGCTCCTCGCGCAGCGGCCGGGCCGGGCTGCGGTAGCGCTGCAACGGGCGCAGCGCGGCCTGGAGTTCGAGCAGCTGCGGCAGGGCGCCGGCCTCCGGGACGGCGACGCCCAGCGCGGTGCCCAGGGGTGCCGCGCCGACCGGGCCGGCCACGCCCTGCCCGGGGTAGAGGCCGATCAGCCGTTCCTCGGACGGGTGTTCGGCGGTGTCGGAGCGGGTCGGGGGGACCAGGCGGGTGCCGGCGCCGTCGGTGCCGTCGGGGCGGTGCGCGTGCGGGTAGTCCACGCCGCCCGGCGAGGCGCGGTGGGCGCCGCCCAGGCCCTCCGGGTCGGGCCGGGCGGTCGGGCGGGACCAGCGGGCCAGCCACAGGGCGTCGGCGAGCTCGCCGGGGTCCGGGTCGAGCCCGGCCCCGCGGATCGCCCCGACCACCCGGGCCAGCGGGTCGGTGCCGCCGCGACCGCCGCCGTCCGCGCCGCCGTCCGGCGCGCCGCGCGCCGTCAGGTCGCCGCCGACGGGTGCGTCGTCGGGGTACCGCCCGGGGCCCTTCTCGGCCATGGCCGCCTCACCTTGGCCTGTCGAGCCGCTGGATGAGCATGTCCGCGAGCCGCGCGCGGGACGGCGGCGCCGCGTGGTGGGTGAGGTATATGGCGTTGAGGAGCTGGTCGGTGGCGAGCAGTTCGCTGCGGGAGCGCTCCAGGAAGCGGCGCACCAGGTCGTCGCCGAGGGTCGCGGCCTCGTCGCCGAGGTGGGCGCGCACCACGGTGGACAGCCGTTCGTGGTCGGGCCGGCCCAGTTCCAGGTGGATGCAGCGGCGCAGCAGCGGCGGCGGGAAGTCCCGCTCCCCGTTGCTGGTCAGGATCACGAACGGGAAGGCCCGGCAGCGCACCCGGCCCTCGCGCAGCGTGACCCGGTTGCCGTCGTCGGTCAGCACCTCGACCTGCGGCTCGCGCTCGGCCAGCCGCTCCAGCTCCGGGATGCCGAACTCGCCCTCCTCCATGACGTTGAGCAGGTCGTTGGGCAGGTCGATGTCGCTCTTGTCCAGCTCGTCGACGAGCAGCACGCGCGGCTGCGCGGTGGGCAGCAGCGCGGTGCCCAGCGGGCCGAGCCGGATGTAGCTGCCGATGCCGCCGGGGGGCGCGGTGCCGGAGTTCGCGGCGATCTGGGTGTCCTGGAGGCGGGCGATCGCGTCGTAGCGGTACAGGCCGTCCTGGAGGGTGCTGCGGCTGACGATCGGCCAGTGCAGCACCCGCCCCAGGCCCAGTTCGTAGGCGACCGCGTGGGCCAGGGTGCTCTTGCCGGCGCCGGGGCTGCCGGTGACCAGCAGCGGGCGGCGCAGGTAGAGCGCCGCGTTGACCATCTCCAGCTCCTCGGGGCTGGGGCGGTGCAGTTCGGCCATGTGCCGGTAGGCGCCCAGCCTTCGCGCGGAGGAGCTGTCCGGGCCGGGGCCCGGTCCGACCAGCGGGCCGCCGTCGAAGTCCCGCCAGGGGGGCGGCTCGGGCAGGTTGTCCATGCCGGTGTGCGGTTCGCCGGTGCCGCGGTAGATGAGCCACTCGCCCGATGCGCCCGAACCGGTCACGTCACTCATCGCGGTTCCCCCGTCGGTCCCGGGTGTCGGTGTTCGTCATGGAGTCTCCAACAGCTCGTCGGTTCCGGGAAGGGTCAGGGGACGGGTCGGATCGTCGTACAGCAGGGCCAGGGCGCCGGACCAGAACGCCTCGGGCACGCCCTCCGCGACGGCGGCCCGCAGGTCGGCGAGCCGGGCGGGCAGCCCGGCGGCGGTACGGGCGGCGCGGACCGCCCGCGGCACCCCGCGGTGCAGTTCGGAGCAGACCTGCCGGGACTCGATCGGGTCGCGCCGCCACAGCGCCACCGAGTAGCCGCAGCGCAGCAGCCGGTGCAGCGCCTCGGGGGCGGCGGCGCCGCTGCGGCACAGCACGGGCAGCATCTCCTGCGGCCGGGCGCGCAGTTCGTCGTCGTCGGGCAGCGGCCGGGTCTGCGAGTCCTCGCAGTCGAGCACTTCGGGGTCGGGCGCGCGGCGGTGCAGGGCGTGCCAGCGGCCGAGCCGCTCCTCGGCGACGTCCGCGTCGGTGTCCGGCGGCGGGTCGGTGCGGCGGACCACCACCGGGCGCAGCGCGCCGAGCGTGGCGCCGTCCGGGTCCAGCCGCCAGGTGTCGGCGGCGAAGGCCATCAGGGAGCCGGGGACGGCCAGTTGGAGCGCGGCGACGTAACCGGGCTCGTCGCAGCGGCGGAACGCCTCGGTGAGCGGCGCGGCCAGCCGCGCGGGCAGGTCGGCGACCGCGGTGCCGCGGAAGTCCTCGTCCACGCAGTCGACTTCGCCGCTCTCCGGGGAGACGGTGACCCGCCAGTCGAAGCGATCGGGCTCCCAGCCGCGCGGGATGATCTCCAACTGGGCCTCGCCGCGGGCCCGCAGGGCCGGGTCCGGGCCGGTCTGCGCCGGCACCTCCGCGTGCCGGGCCCGCAGCCGCGACGTCCACTCCCCCATCAGGGAGGTGCGGAAGAGCATGGTCAGGTCCTGGTCGGCCGCGGTGGACTGGGCCCACTCCCACAGCTTGCGCTCGTCGGACTCCCGTGCCGGCTGGGTGCGTTCGGCGGTGGCGGCGAGCACCGCGTAGCGCAGCACCGCCTCCAGTTCGGAGCCGTGCGGCAGGTTGTAGAGCATGCCCAGGCCGTCGCGCCAGGCGCGCGGGGCGACCGCGAAGCCCTGGCCGGCGGCGCCGCGCACCTCGGTGACGATGTCGCCGAGCGCGCGGGCGGAGGGCGGCGGGAGCTGGGCGAGCAGGCCGAGCAGGGTGGTGCGGCGGCCGGGGGTCAGGGCGCGGCCGGCGGAGGCGCCGATCTCGCCGTGGGCCTCGGTCCAGCCGTAGAAGTCCCGGTTGAGCAGGAACTTGTGGTGGTCGGCGTGGTAGAGGTCGTGGGCGGTCATCACCCGGTGGTAGAGGTCGTCGGCGGGGTTCTCGGCCGTCGGCAGCAGCCGTAACTGCTGGATGCTGACGGCCAGTCCGCCGTCGCGTTCGGCCCGGCGGGCCTGGAGCACGCCGATCACCTCGCCGCGCACCAGGTCCACCACGGGCCCGCCGGACAGGCCCTGCGGCATCTCGTCGTCGTTGCTCAGCCGGATCAGACCGCCGCCGCCGACGCCGAGTTGGCCGCTGATGACGCACCGCCCGCTGTACGGCACGAGGACGTCGCCCATCGGCAGCCAGCCGAAGTACGCGACCGGGTTGGTGGTGTAGCCCTTGGCGGTGCGCTCGGTGAGCCACACGCAGGGGTGGTCGAGCGGGTCGACCAGGCGGATCAGGGCCAGGTCGGGGGCGGCCCACCCGGTGGGGACGCGGTCGGCGGCGCGGTAGCCGGACCCGCCGGCGCCGTAGCCGGTGCCCTGGTTCTGCCCGGGGACGCCTGCGGCGGGACCGGCGGGCTGGGCCCACTCGACGACGCCCGCGAGGAGCCGGTCGCGGTAGCCGACGCGCACTTCCTTGCGGGGCGCGCCCACGAGTGTCACCTCCCCTTCGGCCCTCGCGACGTGGGCGCAGGTGAGCACCCAGTTCGGCGCGACGAAGAAGCCGCTGCCCAGGAGAGGATTCCCGGCGTCCGCGCCGTGAATGCGTACGGTGGCCTCCTCGGCGAGCGGGACCAGGATCTCGGCGGCCTGGGCCAGCTGCTCCGATGCGCCCCCGGACGTCACCGTGCGCCCCTTGCCCGGCCGTCGGCGCACGCGGCGGCGCGGGTCGGCGCCCCCGCGCGGGCCGCGGCGGTGCGCGGCGCGCCGCCTGCCGCCGCCCTCGGGCTCCTCACCGCCGTCCGCACCTGCTCAATCCCCCCACTGCCGGGTCGTGCAAGGAAGGTTATCGCCCGCCCGACCTGCGCGGGGTCCTTCCCGGACACTGCCTATCCTTGACCGTGTGCGGGCCTGGGGACCGCCGGCCCCGCCGCCCGCCCGGGCGGCACCGCCCCCCGGCGCCTCCTGCGCTGTCCCTGCCCTGCCACAGCCCGTCCCACCCCTGTTCCGGAGCAGATCTTGTACTTCACCGACCGCGGTATCGAGGAACTGGCCGACCGGCGCGGCGAGGAGGAGGTGAGCCTGGAGTGGTTGGCCGACCGGCTGCGCGAGTTCGTCGACCTCAACCCCGAGTTCGAGGTGCCGGTCGAGCGGCTGGCCACCTGGCTGGCCCGCCTGGATGACGAGGAAGACGACGAGTAGCGGCTTCCGGTTGCCGGAAAACCGGCCGTACCCCGCGGGCGCCCCGACCAGGGCCGCGGCCCCGCCCCGCGCCCGGGTGCGGGGCGCCTGGCGACGACAACCGCTTGACTTGTGCAGCACGCGATATATCGTGTCTTTCGGAAGACGCGATATGTTGCGTTGGCCGGGTACCCGAGGAGGGGCACGATGAGCGGGACGTCGGAGCGGCACGTCGCCGGGCCGGAGAAGTTCGTCTTCGACGAGCGGATCGACACCCTGAAGGTCCGGATCGTCAACGGAGCGGTCAACGTCGTCGGCGCCGACGACGGCCCGGCCAGAGTGGAGATCACCGCGCTGGACGGCCCGCCGCTGAGGGTCCGGCTGGACCACGGCACGCTCAGCGTCGGCTACGAGGACCTGGAGTGGAAGGGCTTCACCAAGTGGCTGGAGCGCAAGGGCTGGACGCGGCGCGCCGAGATCTCCCTCGCGGTGCCGCAGCACACCAGGGTCGAGGTCGGCGTGGTCGGCGCGAACGCGGTGGTCTCCGGGATCAGCGGCGCCACCACGGTGCACGGCGTCAACGGGGACGCGACCCTGGTCGGGCTGAGCGGCCCGGTCAAGGCGCACACCGTCGGCGGCAACGTGGAGGCGCAGGCGCTCTCCGGTGACCTGCGGTTCAGCACCGTCTCCGGCAACCTGACCGTGGTCGACGGCGCCGGGCGGGAGGTCCGCGCCGACTCCGTCAGCGGCAGCATCGTGCTCGACCTGGACCCGTCGGCCGGCGGCGAGGTGCGGCTGAACACCGTCTCCGGCGAGATCGCGCTGCGCATCCCCGAGCCGGGCGACGCCGAGGTCGACGCCAACACCACCAGCGGCAGCGTCTTCTGCGCCTTCGACGAGCTGCGGGTGTCCGGCGGCTGGGGCGCGAAGCGGATCACCGGGCGGATCGGCCGCGGCACCGCCCGGCTGAAGGCGACCACGGTGTCCGGCTCCCTGGCGCTGCTGCGCCGCCCCCCGGTGGACGACCCCGACAGCCCCGGCGGGCCCGAGAGCCCCGACAGCTCTGACAGCCCCGAGGGCCCCGGCCACCCGGACGGCGACGCCCCCTCGCTGCGGAAGGACGTCTGACATGCCCCCCGTCTTCGCCCACGGCCGGCTGCGGCTGTACCTGCTGAAGCTGCTCGACGAGTCCCCCCGGCACGGCTACGAGGTGATCCGCCTGCTGGAGGAGCGCTTCCAGGGCCTGTACGCGCCCTCCGCCGGCACCGTCTACCCCCGGCTCGCCAAGCTGGAGCAGGAGGGCCTGGTCACCCACTCCACCGAGGGCGGCCGCAAGGTCTACGCGCTGACCGCCGAGGGCCGCGCCGAACTCGCCTCCCGGGCCGACGAGATCGCCGGGCTGGAGGCCGAGATCCGCGAGTCGGTCTCCTCGCTGGCCGCCGAAATCCGCGAGGACGTCCGGGGCGCCGCCGGCGACCTGCGCCGCGAGGTGCGCGCCGCCTCCCAGCAGGCCCGCGCGCACCCCGACGACCGCGGCGGGGCGCACCAGCAGTGGAAGGAGCAGACCAAGCGGGCGAAGGAGGAGAGCCGCCGCGCCAAGGAGGAGGCGCGTGACGCCCGCCGCCAGGCCAAGGCGGCCCGCGAGGCCGCGCGCGAGGCCACCCGCGACGCGATGGACTCCGCCCGCGACGAGATGCAGCGGATCGCCCGGCAGGTCCAGGAGCATGTGCAGTCGCACGCGAAGGCCGGCGACTGGCAGAGCGGGCTGCGCGAGGGCCTGGCCGAACTCACCCGCGAGCTGGGCCAGTTCGGCCAGCCGCCGGCCGGCGCGGCCAAGCCCGCACCGCCCACCGCCCCGCCGCCGCCCGCGCCCCCGGCCCCGCCCGCGCCCCCGGCCCCGCCCGCGCCCCCGGCCCCGCCCGGCGCCGGCAAGTCCACCGCGGGCGAGCCCGGCGCCGACGAGCCCGACGACGGCCTGCCGCCCTCCGACGACCCGCGCCGCGACCTCGAACGGCTGCTGGACCGCTTCCGCGACAGCGTCCGCGACACCGCCCGCGACCACGGCGTCACCGACGCGCAGCTCCGCGAGGTACGGCGCCACCTGTCCACCGCGGCGGCGCACATCACCGCCGCGCTGCACGGCCGCGGACCTACGTCGTGAGCACCAGCTTGCCGAACACCTCGCCCGCCGCCAGCCGTTCGAAGCCCTCCCGGGCCCGGTCCAGCGGCAGCACCGAGTCGATCACCGGGCGCACCCCGGTCGCGGCACAGAACGCGAGCAGGTCCTCCAGCTCGTCCTTCGTGCCCATCGTGGACCCGACGACCTTCAACTCCAGGAAGAAGATCCGGTTGAGCTCCGTCGCGGGCGGGTTGGCGCCGCTGGTGGCACCCGAGATCACCAGGGTGCCGCCCGGGCACAGCGACTTCACCGAGTGCGACCAGGTGGCCGCGCCGACCGTCTCGATCACCGCGTCCACCCGCTCCGGCAGCCGCGCGCCGGGCTCGTACGCCCCGTGGGCGCCCAACCCCTGGGCCCTCTCCCGCTTGGCGGGGCTGCGGCTGGTGGTGTAGACGCGCAGGCCGGCGGCCTTGGCCAGTACGATCGCCGCGGTGGCCACGCCGCCGCCCGCGCCCTGCACCAGCACCGAGTCGCCCGGGCGGACCCCGGCGTTGGTGAAGAGCATCCGGTAGGCGGTCAGCCATGCCGTGGGCAGGCAGGCCGCCTCCTCGAAGGACAGCTCCGGCGGCTTGGGCAGCAGGTTCCACGTCGGCACCGCGACCTGCTCGGCGAAGGTGCCCTGGTACTTCTCGGTGAGGAGCGAGCGCCGCTCACGCGGGCCGACCCCGTGCCCGGTCTGGCCGATCACCGAGTGCAGCACCACTTCGTTGCCGTCCTCGTCCACCCCGGCCGCGTCGCAGCCGAGGATCATCGGCAGGCTCTCCTCGCCCAGCCCCACCCCCCGCAGCGACCACAGGTCGTGGTGGTTGAGCGAGGCCGCCCGCACCTCGACCCGGCTCCACCCCTCGCGCCGCTCCGGCGCCGGCCGCTCCCCCGACTCCAGCCCCCGCAGCGGCTGCTCGGCATCGATCCGCCCCGCATACACAGCAAACATCCCCCGACCCTAGGCCCCCTACCCACCAGTACGAAAGCACCCCTGCTGCGCAGCGCCGAACGCGCCACCGCACGGGGCGCCGGCGGCCCGGGAGGGCGGTCGCACGCGCCGCTCGTCCCGGGCCGGGGCCAGGTCGGTCACGGCTACCTGCGGGCGGTGCCCTCGGCGCGGGCGGCGGCCGCAACGGCCGCGGTGACCGCCGGGGCCACGCGGGGGTCGAACGGGGACGGGATCACGTGGTCGGCGGACAGCTCGCCCGCGACCACCGCGGCGAGCGCCTCGGCCGCGGCCAGCTTCATGCCCTCGGTGATCGCGGAGGCCCGCACCTGCATGGCGCCGGCGAAGATCCCCGGGAAGGCGAGCACGTTGTTGATCTGGTTGGGGAAGTCGCTGCGCCCGGTGGCCACCACCGCCGCGTAGCGGTGCGCGACGTCCGGGTGCACCTCGGGCGTGGGGTTGGCCATCGCGAAGACGAAGCAGCCCGGCGCCATCCGCGCCACCGCCTCCTCCGGCACGGTGCCGCCCGAGACGCCGATGAAGACGTCCGCGCCGGCCAGCGCGTCGGCGAGCGAACCGGTCAGCCCCGCCTTGTTCGTATACGAAGCCAGCTCCCGCTTGACCTCGTTGAGGTCGTCCCGGCCCGCGTGCACCACGCCCTTGCGGTCGGTGACCGCGACGTCCCCGACGCCCGCCTCCACGAGGATCTTCGCGATCGCGACCCCGGCCGCGCCCGCCCCGGAGATCACCGCCCGCAGCTCGCCGAGCGAACGCCCGGTGAGCGTGGCCGCGTTGCGCAGCGCCGCGAGCGTGACCACCGCGGTGCCGTGCTGGTCGTCGTGGAAGACCGGGATGGCCAGCGCGTCCTTCAGCCGCCGCTCGATCTCGAAGCAGCGCGGCGCGGAGATGTCCTCCAGGTTCACCCCGCCGAAGGACGGCGCGAGCCGCACCACCGTCTCCACGATCTCGTCGACGTCCGTGCAGGCCAGCGCGATCGGCACCGCGTCCACCCCGCCGAACTGCTTGAAGAGGATCGCCTTGCCCTCCATCACCGGCAGCGACGCCTCCGGCCCGATGTCGCCCAGCCCGAGCACCGCGGTGCCGTCGGTGACCACCGCGACGACCTGCGACTTCCACGTGTAGTCGTGCACCAGCTCCGGCTGCTCGGCGATCGCGGTGCACACCTCGGCGACGCCGGGCGTGTACGCGAGCGACAGGTCGTCCGCGTCGCGGACCGGGACGGTGGCGGCCACCGCCATCTTGCCGCCGCGGTGCAGGGCGAACACCGGGTCGATCGGGAACTGCTCGTCCGTCGCCGCGGCGTCCGCGACGTTGCCGGGATTGACGATCTCCGCTGCCACTGTGTGACCCCTTGGTCGAGAAGTGAGGGTTGAGGTGCCCATCCGCCGGCTGGGCGGGGCGGGTGGGCGGAGCGCCGGCGCCACCGGGGTACGAGTAACCGAGGTGGCAGCGCGGCGCCGGGCGTGCCGCACGCACGCCGTGGGCCCCGGATGGGGGTGAAGGTCCTGTTGTACCGGAAGCTGTACCGGAAGCCGCCGCCCCTCGCGGGGGCGGTCAGGACGACACGGCCGCATCGTGGTCCGGCCTTGGTGTGCCGGCCCGATGGCAGCCCGGGGATGGCCCGTTATCCGATTTTGACACAACGAGAACCCTGTCAGGGGCTGTCCGGATGGCAAGATGCACGGATCACACTGGGTGGCGGTACTCGAAGACGCGTGCCCCCCACACCCAAGGTCCGAACGCAGTGACATGCTCGTTTTGTTGGAGGACACAGCGATGACCGCAGGCTCCCCTCGGTGTACATCCCCCCGCACCCGCATCACCGCGGTCGCCGCCCTCGCGGTCGCCGGCGCCCTGGTCCTCACCGGGTGCGGCGACCAGACCAAGAAGGACGACTCGGGTAGTTCGTCCGGCGCCACCTCCTCGACCAGCAAGTCCGCGGCCCCGCTCTTCGCGAAGCTGCCGAAGAAGTACCAGGACGCCGGTGTCATCAAGGTCGGCACCGACGCCTCGTACGCGCCGATGGAGCAGACGTCCGACGGCAAGATCATCGGCATAGACCCCGACCTCGGCGCGGCGCTGTCCAAGCAGCTGGGCGTACGGTTCGAGTTCACCAACGGCCAGTTCGACGGTCTGATCACCTCGCTGTACACCGGCCGCGAGGACATCGTGATGTCCGCTATGAGCGACACCAAGGACCGCCAGCAGGGACTGGACGACAAGGGCAAGAAGACCGGAAAAGGCGTCGACTTCGTCGACTACTACATGTCCGGCTCCTCGCTGCTGGTACAGAAGGGCAACCCGAAGAACATCAACGCGCTCGCCGACGTGTGCGGCCGGACCGTCGCGGTGCAGCGCGGCACGATCTACGAGGACGCCTTCAAGAAGCAGAAGACGGCCTGCGGCTCCAAGGGCCTGACGATCCAGGCGTTCGACACCGACGCCGAGGCGCAGACCCGGGTCAAGGCCGGCGGCGCGGTCGCCGACCTCAACGACACCCCGGTGGCCGCGTACATCGCGCAGAAGTCCGGGGGCGGCAAGGACTTCCAGATCGCCGGCTCCCCCGCCGACGCCGGCCCGTTCGGGATCGCGCTCGACAAGAGCAACAGCCAGCTGCGGGATGCCCTCCAGCAGGCGCTGAACGCGATCATCCAGGACGGCAGCTACGCCCAGGTGCTGCACAAGTGGAACGCCGACAGCGGCGCGGTGAAGACGGCCTCGATCAACGGCGGCTCCTGACATGGCCGGTGCAGTGACCGGCCCGGACCCGTCGGACACCCCGTCGGACACCCCGTCGGAGACGCCAGCGGAGACCCCGTCCGAGACCCCGTCCGAGACCCCGTCCGAGACCCCGTCCGAGACCCCGTCCGAGACCCCGTCCGAGACCCCGTCCGGCGGCGGCGCCGCGGTCCCGCCCCAGGTCGTCCCGTACGAACCGATCCGCGCCATCCCGGTGCGCCACTACGGGCGCTGGGTGGCCGGGCTGGTCGTCCTCGGGCTGCTGGGCTGGCTCGGCTACGCCTTCTCCCAGGGCGACATCCTGTGGGGCACCGTCCGCAGCCGGCTCTTCGACCACACGATCCTCCAGGGCACCTGGCACACCATCCTGATCTCGGTGTGCTCCATGGCCATGGGCCTGGTGCTGGGCGTGCTCCTGGCGGTGATGCGGCTGTCGAAGAACCCGGTGACCGGCGCCGTCGCGTGGCTGTACATCTGGTTCTTCCGCGGCACCCCGGTGTACGTGCAGCTGCTGATGTGGTTCAACCTCGCGTTGATCTTCCACACCATCAACCTGATGCCGCTGTACAAGAACGACACCACCGCCGTGATGACCCCGTTCGTCGCCGCGCTGCTGGGCCTCGGGCTCAACGAGGGCGCGTACATGGCCGAGATCGTCCGGGCCGGCATCCAGTCGGTGGACGTGGGGCAGTCCGAGGCGGCGCAGGCACTCGGCATGACCGGCGCGCGCACCATGCGCCGGATCGTGCTGCCGCAGGCGATGCGGGTGATCATCCCGCCGACCGGCAACGAGTTCATCAACATGCTCAAGACCTCGTCGCTGGTCTCGGTGGTGCAGTACACCGAACTGCTGCGCGCGGCCACCAACATCGGCAGCGACACCACCGCGATCATGGAGATGTACTTCGTCGCCTCGATCTGGTACCTGGTGCTGACCAGCGTCTTCAGCGTCGGCCAGTTCTACCTGGAGCGGCGGTACGCGCGCGGTTCGCAGCGCTCGCTGCCGCAGACCCCGTGGCAGAGGATCAGGACCAACCTGTCCACCGTGCGCCGACCGAAGGTGGCCTGAGATGAGCACGACCAGCAAGGGCGCCGGGGCGGCGGGCTCCGGCGGCGGACCGATGGTGCGGGCCGAGGCGGTGCACAAGTCCTTCGGGGCCGCGCACATCCTCAAGGGCATCGACCTGGAGGTGGCGCCGGGCGAGGTGTTCTGCCTGATCGGCCCGTCCGGTTCCGGCAAGTCCACCTTCCTGCGGTGCGTCAACCACCTGGAGCAGATCAGCGCCGGACGGCTGTACGTCGACGGCGAGTTGATCGGCTACCGGGAGCACGGCGGGAAGCTCTACGAGCTGCGCGACCGTGAAGTGGCCGCCAAGCGGCGGGACATCGGGATGGTCTTCCAGCGCTTCAACCTCTTCCCGCACCTGACCGCGATCGAGAACGTCATGGAGGGCCCGGTGCAGGTGCGCCGGGAGAGCAGGGCGGTGGCCCGGGAGCGGGCCGCCCGCCTGCTGGACCGGGTGGGGCTGGCCGACAAGGCGGCCAACTACCCGTCCCAGCTCTCCGGCGGCCAGCAGCAGCGGGTGGCGATCGCCCGGGCACTGGCGATGGAGCCCAAGCTGATGCTCTTCGACGAGCCGACCTCCGCGCTCGACCCCGAACTCGTCGGCGACGTGCTCGACGTGATGCGCGGGCTGGCGGAGGACGGCATGACGATGATCGTGGTCACCCACGAGATGGGCTTCGCCCGCGAGGTCGGCGACGCGCTGGTCTTCATGGACGACGGCCAGGTCGTGGAGTCCGGCCACCCGCGTGACGTGCTGACCAGTCCGAGGCACGAGCGCACCAAGGCGTTCCTGTCCAAGGTGCTGTGACCGCCGGCGGGTCCCCGGGGCGTCCGGGGGCCGCCCCGGGGACCCGCCGGTGCGGGCCGGCCGCACCGGCGTGCCCGGCCCGCACCTCGCCCGCCCGGCATACCCCGGCCCGCACCGGCGTACGTAATACCCTGGTAGCCCGAGCGGCCGTTACGCAGGCGTGGCCGCCCCCAGTAAGGACCCCAAGTGGAACTGGCTTACTACGCGGATTACGCCGTGCGCCTGGTGAACACCGAGGAACCGCGGCGCGGCACCGACACCCTGACCTCGACCGACGCCGTACGGGACCTGCTCGGCAGCAACTCGCAGCTGCTGGGCCGGGTCACGGAGAGCGACGTGGCGCGGCTGCGGGCGGTACGCACCCGGCTGCGCGGCGTCTTCGAGGCGGCCGACGCGCAGGAGGAGGTCCGCGCGGTCGACGTGCTCAACGCGCTGATGCTGGAGTTCCCGGTCAGCCCGCAGGTCTCCGGCCACACGCTGGTCAACGAGGAGACCGGCCGGCCGGACTGGCACCTGCACCTGGCCGACCACGCGGCGAACGCCGCCGCCGCGTACTCCGCGAGCGCCTGCATGGGGCTGGCGGTCCAGGTCACCTCCCTGGGCGTGGACCGGCTGGGAATCTGCGAAGCATCCCCATGCCGCAACGCGTATGTCGACACATCGACGAACCGTTCGCGCCGGTACTGCTCCGACCGCTGCGCCACCCGCGCGAACGTCGCGGCCTACCGGGCCCGCAAGCGCCTGGAGAACGACCGGTCCGCGCGCAGCGGGCGCACGCAGGACGCCACCCAGGACGCCACGCCCGCCACCGAGCGCTGAAGCTC
This sequence comes from Actinacidiphila sp. bgisy145, assembly GCF_057708125.1. Taxonomy (NCBI): domain Bacteria; kingdom Bacillati; phylum Actinomycetota; class Actinomycetes; order Kitasatosporales; family Streptomycetaceae; genus Actinacidiphila; species Actinacidiphila sp. bgisy145. The sequence goes on along the minus strand of NZ_JBYIRL010000004.1, from coordinate 178,813 downwards.
CCCCGGTGGCCGGAAGCGGCCCCTGGCGCGGGCCAGCACCAGGTCGTCCGGCACGGTGCCGAACTCCCGGCTGTCGTTGGCGACGAAGGCGTTGTCCCCCATCACCCACCAGCCGTTGTCTCGGCGCTCGACCGCCCGTTTCACGATGAGCAGGTCCTGCTGGAGCGGGTGGCGCATCACCACCACGTCCCCCTCGCGCACCTGCTCGGCTCCGCTGCTGACCTTCTGGATCAGCAGCCAGTCGCCGTGCAGCAGTGTCGGTGCCATCGACGGGCCGGTGACCTCGACGAGCTGCCACGACAGCCTCGCCCCCTGCTCGCGCATCCTCCGCCTCCAGGTTCGTTGCTTCCACCAGAGTGACACCAGACTTTCGTCCTAAGCCACCTGGGGCAGCCGGGAAATCCCCTACCCCAGGGAGTAATGTCGCACCTGAAAGACGATCACGAGGAAGGACGGCCATGTTCACTCGCCTGTTCGCGCCCAAGGTGAAGGTAAGCGCCCACTGCGACCTGCCCTGCGGCGTGTACGACCCGGCCCAGGCCCGCATCGAGGCCGAGTCCGTGAAGGCGGTGCAGGAGAAGTACCAGGCCAACGAGGACGCTGACTTCCGCACCCGCGCTGTCCTGATCAAGGAGCAGCGCGCGGAACTCGCCAAGCACCACGTCTCGGTGCTGTGGAGCGACTACTTCAAGGCCCCGCACTTCGAGAAGTACCCGCAGCTTCACCAGCTCGTCAACGACACGCTGAAGGCGCTCAGCGCCGCCAAGGCGTCGAACGACCCGGCGACCGGCCAGAAGGCCCTCGACCTGATCGCCGAGATCGACACGATCTTCTGGGAGACCAAGAAGGCGTGACCTCCGGCTGGGCCGCCTGACCTGCACTTTCGCCGGCCAGGCTCCCCACCGGTCCGCACCCGGTCCGCAGGCCGCCGCCCCCGGCGTCCCTGACGGCCCGGGTGCGACCTTCTTCTGTGACACAGGTCACCACCACCCCTGTAGCGCGGCACAACAGGCCCCCGGTGGGCCTTCACCGCCGCAGGGAGCCTCACCGGCGGCAGACGAGGATGCCGCCGAAGCAGGTGATCTCGTACGCCCCGTGCCGGTCGACGTGGTCGGTCACCAACGTGCGGGCGCGGTCGATCGTCGCGTCGAAGGGCACATCATGCTGGTCCGCCCAGGCTCGGTACGAAGCCATGTGGGCAACCACGGGCCCGGGGTCGTGGACGGTGATGGTCCCCGGCAGTTCGACGACCTCCACGCGGCTGAACTCCTCACTCAGGAAGACCGGTGCCTCCTCCAGGGAGAAGCGAGCGCTGAGCGAGATGCGAGCCGGGCCCCGGTCGATGCCGAGGATGTCGCCGGCGGCCCGCTGCCAGAGGTCGTCGAGTTCGGCCTTGTCGCGGTCGCTGTTGGTGGAGGCGATCACCAGCCCGTCACCAGCCACGATCCTGGCCAGCTCCCTGACCGCCTGGGGGATGTCCGACACGTGGTAAAGCATGTGGAGCGCGAGAGCGGCATCGACGCTCCTCGCCGCCAGCGGTAGCCGTGTGGCGTCCGCCACGGCGACCGGGCCGGGGACGCCGGCGAGGATTCCGGCCGCGATATCGAGGCCGAGCAGAGACAGGTCCGGGCGGTCCTGGCGGAGCCGCTGGATGAACTTGCCATTGCCGCAGCCGATGTCGACCACTCGCCCGCGTACGTCGCCCAGCTGCTCGGCCACGAGGCCGGGCAGGTCGTACCGGGGCGTCTGCCACTGGTAGAGCGACTGCCGGGCGACCAGGTCCCGGTCTCCGTTGTAAGCGCTGCCCGCCAGGCGAACCCGGTCGGTGACGGCGGCGTCGCGGGCGGCGGACAAGTCGGTCATGTCGGCAACTCCGGAGGATGGGCGGCCGCCAGGGACGCCCGGACGACCGTGTGCTGGAGCCGGTCGCGCAGGTGCACCGCCTGCGCGGCTTTACCGTACTGCGGCCCTCCCAATTCCCGTCCCAGAAGGGTGAGTCGGCGCACGATGCTGGCGGACATGCGCTCCGGCGAGGACTCGAGAACAAAGCCGAGCACCTTTTCCGTGCCGTCCAGGTCGCCCAGAAGCAGACGCCCGCCGGCAAGGTCGAGGTGCGCGGCGAACAGGTCACCGACCGACTGGTCATCTCCGTCCGCACTGCGATAAAGGCGGATCGCCGTCTCCGCACTGACGATGGCCTGCCGGACATGCTCCGGCCCACCCACGGCCAGAAGTGCCGTTCCGGCGTACGCGAACTGCTTGGCCGCCGGGAAGTCGAAGACTCCCTGTACCTCCTCCTGGCCCGAGATCACCTCACGGGATCGTTCGGCATCCGACAGGGCGGCGAGCGCCCCTGCCGAGTCCCCGACTACCGCCAACGCCCGTGCCTCCAGGCTCGCCAGCCGTGCCCCGATGCTGCCGCTCTCCCTGTGCCGGCGACCGACCTGGGCGAGCTGTGCCGCCCGCTCGTACTGGCCGGTCCAATACGCGATCAGTGACTCCACGGCCCGCACCCAAGCCAGCATCCCCTCATGTCTGGCCGCCTCGGCACAGGCCCGTGCGGTACGGGCGTGGGTGGCAGCCGAGTCGTAGTCACCGAGGTCCAGGCAGACGTGAGCGGACAGGCCGCAGAGACGAGAGGCCGAAAGAAAGAGGTCGGTGGTCTGTCGGGGGCGTTGCCGTCCGCGCAGCAGCTCGAACACCCCGTCCCGTAACCGCTTGATCTCGGCGTACTGCTCCATCAGCGGGTGGCTGACGTAGGTCCGCGCGAGTCGGCCGACGTCCACCTCCAACTGCTCGACGACAAGCTCGTCGACATTGCGCTGAGCGATGAACCGAGCGAACTCCGCCGACCGCGCTGCGTCCTGCGACAGCGGAGCCCCACGGGGCGGGATACCTGAGGCGGCAGTGCGGGCAACTCGATCTCTGCGTCGTCAGCACTGGCCGCGCCCCGCCTGCCCTTGCTGACTGCCACAGCCTGGTCGAGTTGGGCGGCATCGACGTTGAAGACCCGCGCCAGGTACTTCCGGGCGTACGGAATCGGAATCCGTGCCTCACGCTCGTACCGCCCGATCTCCTTGCCGGTCTTCGCGGAGCGCCCCTCCAGGGCGTTGTACTCGTCGGCGACCCTCTGCTGAGTCCAGCCACGCGCGCTGCGCAGCCCGACGAGCAAGGCGCCGATCCCGCTGTCGCCCATGCCGTCCCCCAGGAACACGTGACCCCTGGCCCCCATAGTGGCCCCCACTTTGGCCCCCGTGCTGGCTCCCGACCCAATTGGGTCAATTCGCTTTGCTGTTGACCATGGCAAGCCGACTCACCAACGCGGCAACCAAGGCCACACCGGACCTCCTTCCGGCCACGGGCCGACACCGCACCAGGCTCTTCGCCCGCTATGTCGACGGCCGTGGCCTGCTGACCGTCTCGGCTACAGCGGCCAGCTGGGGCGCGGAGGAGCGGACGGGCTCCGGAAAGTGCGTCTGGGCCGCATCCGACCGCAACACCCGACACTAGGGGGAACCCACATGACCACGCACCCCGTCTCGCCGAACACCGTCCTCGCCAACGCCCTCCACCGCGCCGAGGACGTGCTGGCTCCACGCATCCTGGCTGCCCCGCCCGAGCGTGTCGTGTTGGTCGTCGGCACGCAGATCAACGGCGCCCCGCACATCGGCACCTCGCTCGTGCAGACCCTCGCCTTCGCTATGGCCGCCCGCCTGCGCGACCGCTTCGACCTGCCCACCGAGGTGCTCTTCAGCGCCCTCGACAACGCCCCGTACGAGCTGGCCACCGAACCGGCCAGCGGCAACCGCTACCAGCGCGCCTACGCCCAGGCCCTCGGCGAGCAGGCCCTGCTCGACCTCGTCACCGCCCTCTACCAGCCCCTCTTCACCGCCCTGTCCCGACGCCTGGGCATCCCGCACCACATCGAGACGTACACCCAGCAGCAGGCTGGCGAGCACTACCGCCGCACCTGGCTCCGCCTGCTCCCCCGCGTGGACGCCGCCCGCTGGTGGCTCGCCCCCTCCACCGGCACTCCTCACCTCCGCGTCCCCTGCCCTCACCCCGGCTGTGGCTGGGCTGAGAAGCACGCCGAACGCACCCGGGTCCGCCTCACCGGGCCCGAGTCGGCGGTGGTCTCCGCCGTCTGCCTCCACCACGGCCCGTACGAGGCCGCGATCACGCCCACCGCCGGCGCATACCTGGACCTGGCCACCCTGTACCGCAACCTGGTCAAGGAACTCGCCCTGACCAGCCCCCAGGGCACCCTGCACGTCATGGTCAAGGGCGGCGACTGGGTCTTCGGCTCCCACCTCGTCGACGAGGCCCTCCAGGCCGTGGGCCTCACGCGCACCCAGCTCCCGGCCCGCCTGTTCTGCCCCCAGGTCGTTACCGACACCGGCGCCAAGCTGTCGAAATCCCTCATACGAGAAGGCCGTGCCCCCTTGCCCGAGGGCGCCGCCCCTTGGATGCTCGACACCCGGCAGTGGCCCAGCACCGTCACCGAGTACGCCGACCAGTTGCTCGCCATGGCCGAGACCCTGCTCTCCGACCCCCGCCACTTCTTCCGCTCGTACTCGGCCGCCGAGATCGGCCGCCTGATCACCACACCGTCCCCCAGGAGCGTTCCCTCCCGATGACCGACCGCACCGCCCGCGTCCGCGAGCTCAACCTCTACCGCCAGTACTTCGAGCTCGTCGCCGCGGGCACCAAGACCATCGAGGTGCGGGTCAAGTACCCGCACCTCGCTGACCTCGCCACCGGCGACACCATCCGCTTCGGCATCAAGGGCACCGACGAGACCTGCGACGTCGAAGTCCTCCGGGTCACCGAATACCCCGACTTCGAAGCCCTCCTCGACGGCGAGGGCCCGGCGAACGTCAACCCGACCGCCACCCGCGACCAGCAACTCGCCAACATCCGCACCATCTACGGGCCCGAGAAGGAAGCCCTCGGCGCCCTCGCCATCGCGATCGAGCGGACAAGCCTCTGAAGCAAGTGGACCGACCATTCAGCCAAGACCAGCCGCCAACGGCCTCTCATCACTAAGGTGGTGCCTAGCCAATTAGGTGATCCACACCCCGGGGGTTCAGATGGACTTAGCGTTGGCCGAACTGGCACTTGCGGCGCTGGGGGGCGCCAGCGGAAGCCTAAGCGAAGCCGTCGCAACGGATCTATGGCAGCGTCTCCGCAGCCGCTTCTCGCGCGATGACCAGACCGTCGCCGTCCTGGACGCGCGAGATAGCAACGATCCCGCTGCCGTTGCTCTGCTTAGCGACGCCCTGCGTATTCAGGCCGCGGCCGACCCTGAGTTCCGTCGAGAGATGGAGGAGTGGTTGTCGCTCCTCTCTAAGCCCACTGGTTCCACCATCAACACTGTGCACGGTTCCCAGGGGCTCAATGCACCGGGGGGAACCTTCAGCGGTGAGGTGCACATGTCCTTTGGCCAGTCGGAACGATGACGATGGGCCCTGAACCCGCTCGGGACATGACGGCTAACAGCGTCGTGGCTTCCACAGGTCTCAACGCTCCAGCGGCACATTTCTACGACTCGGTCACCGTTAACGTCACGGGCCTCAGATCTCCCACTCCATCCTTGCAGGAACTGCTGGCACTCAGCTCTGTAGAGGCGCCCTACGGGAGGCTCCCTCAGTCCGTATTGGGACGCGACGACATCTTGACCGTCCTCACACGAACCGTGGATGATCCGCACATCCACGTCGTGTCAGGGATGGGCGGGGTAGGGAAGACAACGGTCGCCTTGAGCGCAGCGGAGCTGGCCAAGAAGGCTGGAGCTGAGGTCTTCTGGATCCAGGGCGGATCTGCGGCTGCCGTGACCGACGGGATGCAGCAGGCGGCCCTCCGCGCGGGGGCCCCAGCCGAACATGTCGCCCATGCTTGGGAGAAGGGCGGGCGGCCTGCAGCCGATCTGGTATGGCGCCAGCTGGCAGAACTGGATCGTCCCTGGCTACTCGTCTTCGACGATGCCGATGATCTCGACGCACTGTCGTGCCCTGGCGCCGCGCTCGCCGACGGCACGGGGTGGGTCAGGCCCCCGGCCGGCATGTCACGTGGCGTCCTCGTCACTACGCGCGATGGCAACGAGCGATCTTGGGGAGATCAAATTGCGATCTACCATCGGCTTGAAGTGCTGGAGCTCGAATTCGCAGGGCAAATACTCCAAGAAATGGCGCCTGCGGCAGGCGACGCTGCCTCTGCCAAGGCTCTAGCAGACCGGCTGGGTTCCTTGCCTCTGGCACTGCACTTGGCGGGCACATACCTGGCTATGGCGCACGGCGACCCATTGGCTGAAGCACAGACCTTCGCCACATACTCCGACGTACTCGACGACTCCCTGCTGTTCCTCGACGACGCGACCGAAGGTGTACACGGGGATCTGCGCAACGAGGAGGACCGAGCCCGAAGGACCATTGCAAGCACCTGGGAACTGTCCCTGTCCCTCCTCGAGCGACAGGGAACAGAGCATGCCCGTAGCTTGCTGCAGTTGCTGTCCTGCTTCGCCCCGACCGCTCCCCTGCCGAAGGCTCTGCTCCTTCCCTCCTCCATCGCCGCGCTGCCGATGTGGCCCGCCAACCTGCCACCCAGAGCAATCAAAACGGCCATGGGCGGTCTTCGCAGGTTTGGCCTCATCGGGGTCAACACGGATTCGACGGAACCCGTCTGCCAGATTCACCGACTCGTGGCCGAGGTCTCCGTTTCCCCTCTCCTCACTGAGCCCGAGGCGTATCGAAAGGTTTGGGATTCGGCAGCCGATCTGCTGGTGACTGGCACCCCCTACATGGAGAACCCCCGGGATCCGGCTTCCTGGCCGGCCTGGCAGGGGCTCATCCCGCACTGGCAGGCGATGTTGCAGCGATTCCCGCGATGGAACGGCACGGCCGATGATCGTCTCAACGGCCTGTTGATCGCTGCCGGGGTTGCTGTTTCATACCTGAACTTCCGAGGCGAGTACGCGGCGGCCTGCGAACTGGCGGACGAAGCGCTGGATCGTGCCGAATCTGCAGAAGCCGCTCCCTGGGTGGGAGTGAATATCCGCAGGCACCGGGCCATTGCAGTGGAAGAGATGGGCGATCTGACAGCGGCGGAGTCCGAACTTGACCGCCTATTGGAAGAGTGTGTCAGGCAGTTCGGGGAGGCCGACTCCACAACGCTGACCGTTCGATATCAGCGGGCGAGAGTAGCTTGCCAGCGCGGGAAACTGGAGGAGGCGGAGCGCGAGTACGATGAGGTGATCCGTCATGAGACCCGACTGTTCGGCCCAGACGCCGCCACCACGTTGCGTTCGCGGCACGGCCGTGCCATCTGCATCAGAGGCATGGGCCGCCTCAGCGAAGCTGCTGACGAGGGAAAAGTGGTGCTGGAAGGACTCCGAGCCGAGCTGGGAGAAGAGCACCCCGATGTTCTCGAAGCCCAGCACGAGTTCGCGGTCTCTCTGCGTGATCAAGGGGAGAACCAACGCGCCGAAGAGGTCTTCCGCCAGGTACTCGAACTTGAAGAAGGGGTTCTCGGCACTGAGCACCCATCCACTCTGATCACTCGCGCGAACCTGGCCATCACCCTCATCTTGCGCCAGGAGCTTATCGCAGCGGAGGCCGAGATCCGGGTCGTTCTGGACGCTCGGACGCGCATTCTGGGTTCCGATCACCCCGAGACGCTCGACGCGCGTCACAACTTGGCCATTATTCTCACGCAGCGAGGTGAACTCGATGCCAAGAATGCTGCGGCGGTCTTTACAGAGCTGACCGAAGCGCAGAAGAGACAGCTCGTCGACGACCATCCCAACGTACTGGCAGGTCGTAACAGCCGTGCTGCTGCACTCCGCTCTCTGGGGGAACTAGTTGAGGCCGAATCGGAGTACAGATCAATCTTCAATGTAGCGACGGCTCGCCACGGGGAGCGTCACTCAGCCACCCTCAAGGCCCGCTACGAGTGGGCCATGGCTTTGGGACGCGTCGGCCGAACGGACGAAGCCGTCTCCGAAGTGCGCAACGTCCTGGCCCTCCAGGAAAGGTTGCTTGGAAGCTCCCATCGAAACACCGCCAGTATCCGCGCATCGCTTGGCGCGCTCCTGCTGCAGCAAGGGCACCTTGCCGAAGCCGAGACACAGTTACAGCGAGCGCTTGATGCCCTGCCTGGCGACGACGGGGGGCGCCTGGACATCCGACACGACCTCGTAGCGGTGCTGCACGCACGCGGAAGGCTGCGAGAGGCCATCCGGCAGCTACGTGAGATCGCCGACCAGGAACGGCAGAAGTCGGGGCCGGCTCATCCCAATACGATTACCGCGCGCAACAGTCTCGGGGTCGCGCTGAAAGACTTCGGAATTATCGAGGAAGCGGCTTCCGTCTACCGCGAAGCGCTAAAAGACGCAGCCTGCAAGCACTCCGACGATCAACCCTTGGTACTGACGCTACGGCATAATCTCGCCGTTGCCATGCGCATCCAGGGACATCTTGAGGAGGCAGAGAGAGAACATACGACGGTCCTGCAGATCCAGGAACGTAGGCACGGGGTCGAGCACCCCGATACGCTCGCCACTCGCCTTTCCCTCGCCCGCATTCTGAGTGACAAAGGGTTCGCGAAGGAGGCCGAAGTCGCGTACAGGGAGATCCTGTCGACATCTACCCGTGTCATGGGGCCTGATCATCCAAGGACCCTTTTCGTCCAGGGTAACTTGGCATACCTGCTGGCCGATCAGAGGCGATTCCCTGAAGCGGAGACCGAGTACCGCGATGCGCTGTCCGCATGCCGGAAGACCCTGGGAGTCGACCATCCCGAGACTCTGACAAATAACCACAACCTGGCCATGGCGCTAGGAAATCAGGGAAAACTCGCGGAGGCCGTTCCCCGATTCCGCGACGTCGTGGAGCGCCGGGACCGCACGCTGGGGCCTGACCATCCTGACACGCTGCTAGCACGTAAGAACCTCAGCGAGAGCCTGAGCCGGGCAGGGCAGCCAGCCGACAGTGCAGAGGAGTTCAAAGAACTGGCCGCCGGATGGGCACGCACACGCGGCGCTGACCACGAGTCTGTCTGGGACGCAAGGTACCGCCGAGCTCAGCTGCTATGGGAAGCTGGACAGCCTCGCGCCGCTCAGGAAGAGCTCGAATCTCTACTGGCCCGCGCCTTGGAAGCACGATCGGATGAGGATCCACGTGTCACCACGCTTCAACGGGTGCTGATGGCGGTGCGGGCCGACGATGGCGATTCCTAACGGCCGCGCGATTCGTACACCAGAGGCAGCAGTCCGCACACAGTCCGCAGGACACCCGATCGGGACCGTCGCACCCTATCGCCAGTCAACAGCAAAAGGCCAGGTCAGCGACCTGCGGTAGCCATCGCCGCAGGTCACCGACCCGGCCCATTGCTAGGAGACCAAGAAGGCGTGACCGCCCGCCGTATCCGGCAGGCGGTCGACGGTCCCGTTCCGTGTGGCGTTTCCCACGTTTAGGTGCGTGTGGGGGCGGCACCGGGTCGGGGCCGTTTTCGTGGGCGGGCGGGCGGGGTCAGATCTCGTCGGACAGTTCCTGCATCAGGCGCCGCTTGGGCCGCGCGCCCACCAGCGCCTTGACCGGCTCACCGGCCCGGAAGAGCATCAGCGTCGGCATCGACAGCACCCCGTAGGCGGACTGGGTGGCCGGATTGGTGTCCACGTCGAGCTGGACGACCCGCAGCCGGCCGGCCTCCTCGGCGGCGATCTCCGCGAGCACCGGCGCGATCATGCGGCAGGGCGGGCACCAGGACGCGGTGAAGTCGACCAGCACCGGCAGGTCGGAGCCGAGCACGTCGGCGGCGAAGGTCGCGTCGGTGGTGACGGGCACCCCGGGGTGCAGATGAGTGGTGGCGGCGGTCATGGCGTAGGAGTCCTCTCGGTCGGCGGTGCCAGCTCGCACATCGGTTCCCCCGCGGCCTCCGCGGCCAGCTCCGCCCGGGCGAGCTGCGCGGCCACCTGGTCCCGTACGGACCTCAACCGCGCCACGCACGCGTCCAGTTCGGCGAGCTTGCGGCGGTAGACCGCGAGCGAGTCCGCACAGGTGTCCCCGGCCTCGTGGCCGGCCCGCAGGCACTCCACGAACGGCCGGGTCTCCTCCAGGCCGAAGCCGAAGTCCTGCAAGGTGCGGATCTGCGCCAGCATGCGCACGTGCTCATCGCCGTAGGAGCGGTAGCCGTTGGCGGCGCGCCCGGCAGGCGGCAGCAGCCCGAGGGATTCGTAGTAGCGGAGGGTACGGGTCGTGGTGCCCGCCCGGTCCGCGAGTTCACCGATGCGCATACGGACGACCGTAGACCTTGACGTGCGCGTCAAGGCCAGCCCCGGCGCGCACCCGCGGCCGGTCCGGAATCACCCGACTCGCGGCGACCCGCACCCCGGCCGGTGAAGAAAACTTTCAGGATTTACGTCTAGGAGGTTGCTTACTGCCAGCCGACCTCGCCAGGCTGCGGCGCAGCACTTGCGCGAACCCGCGCCCGCGCACCCCCCGTGCGCGCACCGCGCGGGCCGCGCTCTGCCCGCCCGACCTGAACGCGAGGAGCCTGGATGCACCACCCCCTCACCCGCCCGCGCCGCGGCAGAACCGCCGCGCTGGTGGCAGCGATGTCGCTGCTGGCCGGCCTGTCACTGACCGCGGTGACCACCGCCGACGCGCAGGCCGCGGACCCGCAGTCCACCCGGCAGGCCGAATTCACCGCGGCCGCCGCCGAGTTCGGCGTGCCCGCGCCGGTGCTCGAAGCGGTGTCGTTCTACGAGACCCGGTGGGAGGACCACGCCGGGCAGGAGAACGCCGAGGCGGGCTACGGCCCGATGAACCTCACCGACCTCACCGCGCAGGACCTCGACGGCGACGGCCTGACGACCGCCTCCCCGCGCTACGCCGACCTGCTCAAGGCACCCGCCGAGCACACCGCGGCCGCCGCGGCCGCCCTGCTGGGCACCGACACCGCCACCGTGCGCGGCGACGAGGCGCAGAACATCCGCGGCGGCGCCGCGCTGCTCGCCTCGTACGCCAAGGGCTACGGGCACGGCCGGCTGCCGAAGACCGTGGACGGCTGGTACGCCGCCGCGGCGCGCTACAGCCAGTCCACCGAGGACTCGGTCGCCCAGGCGTTCGCCGACGGCGTGTGGAGCGCCCTGCGCACCGGCGAGGCCCGCACCACCGACGACGGCCAGCAGATCACGCTGGCCCCGCTGGCCGGGCTGCACCCGAACCGCTCCGACGTGCGCAAGCTGGGCCTGACCGACGTCACGCCGCCCGAGAGCGACCAGCAGCCCGAGTGCCCCAAGTCCGTGACGTGCAACTACATTCCGGGCGCCTACACCCTGCTGGACCCGGACGACCTCGGCGACTACGGCAGCCACGACATCGCCGACCGCCCCAACGGCGGCCTGGACATCCGCTACATCACGCTGCACACCACCGACGAGACCTACGACGGCACCCTCGACCTGTTCCGCGACCCGACCTACTTCGCCGGCGCGAACTACGTGGTGCGCTCCTCCGACGGCCTGATCACCCAGATGACGCCGGACAAGGACATCGCCTGGGACAGCGCCAACCGCTCCTTCTACCAGCACTCGATCGGCATCGAGCAGGAGGCGTGGGCCACCCACGGCGGCGCCTGGTTCAGCGAGAACCTCTACCGCTCGACCGCGCAGCTGGTGAAGTACCTGGCGGCGAAGTACGACATCCCGCTGGACCGCGCGCACATCCTCGGCCACGACAACATCCCCGGCGGCACCGAGACCGGCATCGCCACCCAGCACTGGGACCCGGGGCCGGGCTGGGACTGGGAGCACTTCTTCGACCTGCTCGGCGCGCCGATCCGCGCCACCGCCGCGCAGGGCAGCGACGTCGTGGCGATCAAGCCCGGCTACCAGGACAACAAGCAGACCACCACGTACTGCGACGACGTCCAGGGCTACAAGCAGTTCCCCGGCCCCTACCGCAGCTTCGACTGCCCGGTGACCTCCAGCGACGCGCCGTCCAGCTTCGTGCCGCTGTACACCGCGCCGAGCACGGACGCGCCGCTGCTCGCCGACCCCTACCTGCATCCGACCGGCGCGGGCACCGACGCGATGAACGACTGGGGCGACAAGGCCCCCGCCGGTGAGCAGTACGTCGTGGCCGACCGCCGGCCCGGCTGGACCGCCATCTGGTACGGCGGCCAGGAGGCGTGGCTCCAGGACACCGCGAAGCACCCCACCACCGTGCCGGTGACAGCCGAGCGGATCGTGCCCAAGGCGGGCCGCAGCACCATCCCCGTCTACACCACGGCCTACCCCGAAGCCTCCGTCTACCCCGCGGACTTCGTCGCCTACGAGGGCGGCACCGCGCCGCGCCCGCAGACCCCGGCGAAGAAGTACGCGATCGCGGCCGGGCAGTCGTACGTCGCCGCCGGCCCGGCGGTGCACACCGACTCGTACTTCGCGATCAACTACGACGGTTCCGCGCCCCACGACCGGACCGACTTCATCGGGCAGACGAAGGTCTACGAGATCGTCTACAACCACCGGATGGCGTTCGTGAGCGCCGACGACGTGGACGTGGTGCCCGCGAAGTGACCCCGGACGGCGGCCGGTCGCGCGCGGCGCTCAGCGCGCCCGGTCGCCCTCCAGCGCCTGGTGGGTGATCCGCAGCGCCCGGCTGGACAGGTCGAAGGTGCGCTGTGCCACGCACACGAACAGGCAGTCGACCACCACGAGTTGGCTGATCCGGCTGGCCATCGCGCCCGGCCGGAAGGTGGTCTCCCGGCCCGCCGACACCAGCACGAAGTCGGCGAGCCGGGCCGCCGAGGACATCGGGTGGTTGGTGATGACCACCGTGGTGGCGCCCAACGCCGAGGCCCGGCGCAGCGGTTCGAGCACGTCCCGGCTCTCGCCCGAGTGCGAGACGGCCAGGAACACGTCGCCCTCGCCGAGCAGCACCGCGCTGGTGAGCGCGGACTGCGAGTCGCCGTGCGCGTGGCAGGGCCGCCCGACCCGGGCCAGCTTCTGCTGGAGGTCCTGGGCGACCAGCCCGGAGGCGCCGACCCCCGCGATGTGCAGCTGCCCGCCCCCGCACACCGCCCCGACCGCGCCGGAAAGCTGCTCCGGGTCCAGTTGGGTGGCCGTCTCCTGCACCGCCTGCGACTCGGTGTGCACCAGCTTGGCGATGACCTCCTCGGCGGAGTCGTCGGGGGTGATGCCCGCCGACAGCGTCGAGCGCGGCCCCTGCCGGGCCGCCGACGCGGCCAGCGCGAGCCGCAGTTCGGGGTAGCCGGCGAACCCCAGCGCCCGCGCGGTGCGCACGATCGAGGACTCGCTCGTGCCGGCCAGCGCGCTCAGCTCCGAGATCGTGCTGCGCGCGACCTTCGCGGGGTCGCGCACGATCAGCGTCGCGATCCGGGCCGCCGCCGGCGTCAGCGACGGCAACAGGCCGCGCACCGTCGCGGTGAGCGCGTCCCCCGCGTCACTGACCGCAGTGACTCCCGCCGCGGCGGACCGCACGGGTCTGGCATCGGTTTCAGGCACGGGAGTAAGAATGCACCACTGTCACCCGGCCGGGTGACACTTGTGCACCGATACCCCTCAAGCGGGTGGTTCTGCCGCCTCCCGAGCCGGGGAACCCGAGCAGCGCCAGAGGCGCGAGCAACCGCGCCGGTTCTCCCGCCTCCCGGCAGGGGAAACCCGAGCGGAGCCAGGGGCGCGGGGAACTGCGCGACCGGCCACCGGCCGGCGGGTGGTCCCGGAGCCGACAGAAGCATCCGCCCCGGAGGGTCACCCCACCCCCGGAGGGCCCCCGCACTCGGGAGAATGGACGGGTGAGCGTACTGGCGGGAAGGGTGCCGACTTCCCTGGTGGAGGTGGCCGACGAGCGGCTGGCCCGGCACGGCGTACGGCTGCTGCTCAAACGGGACGACCTGGCCCATCCGGACCTCCCGGGCAACAAGTTCCGCAAGCTCGGCCCGAACCTGGCCGCGGCCGAGGCGGCGGGCCACCGCACCCTGCTGACCTTCGGCGGCGCCTACTCCAACCACCTGCGGGCCACCGCGGCCGCCGGCCGCCTGCTCGGCCTGCGCACGGTCGGCGTGGTCCGCGGCGACGAACTGGCCCACCGCCCGCTCAACGCCTCCCTCGCCGGCGCCGCCGCGGACGGCATGGTGCTGCACTTCCTGGACCGCGCCGCCTACCGCCGCAAGACCGCGCCCGACGTGCTGGACCCCCTGCTGGAGCGGTACGGCCCGGCCCACGTTATCCCCGAGGGCGGCTCCAACCCGGCCGCGGTGCGCGGCTGCACGGCCCTGGGCCGGGAGATCGGCACCGCCGCCGACGTGGTGGCCGTCGCCTGCGGCACCGGCGGCACCCTCGCCGGACTGGCGGCCGGACTGCCGCCGCCGGTCCGCGCGATCGGCGTCGCGGCGCTGCGCGGCGGCTTCCTCACCGAGGAGGTGCTGCGCCTCCAGCACGACGCCTTCGGCGAGCGGCGCGGCGACTGGCAGGTGGAGGACCGCTGCCACGCCGGCGGCTTCGCCCGCACCACCCCCGAGCTGGCGGCGTTCACCGACGACTTCGCCCGCCGGCACCGCGAGGCGCTGGACGGCCGGCCGGTGGAGCGCGTCTACGTCGCCAAGGCGCTGCACGCCGTCTTCCGCCTCGCCGGCGAGGGGGCCTTCCCGCCCGGCACCCGGGTCGCGGCGGTGATCACCGGCTGATGCGGCCGAACACCTTTACGGCCACCACACCGCGCCGCCGTAACCTGGTCGCATGATCCGCGCCGCGACCCCCGAAGACGTCCCCGCCATCCAGGCGATGATCCGCGAACTGGCCGCCTACGAACGGGCGCCGCAGGAAGCGCGGGCCACCCTGGAGCAGCTGCGCGAGGCGCTGTTCGGCCCCGACGCGGTGGCGTCCGCGCTGATCGCGGAGCCCGACGGCGCAGCGGGCGGCGGCGAGGGCCCGGCCGGGTTCGCGCTGTGGTTCCGGAACTTCTCCACCTGGACCGGCAAGCCGGGCATGTACCTGGAGGACCTGTACGTCCGCCCGGAGCTGCGCGGCGGCGGCCACGGGAAGGCGCTGCTGGCCGCCCTCGCGGCGATCTGCGTCGAACGCGGCTACGAGCGGTTCGAGTGGACGGTGCTGGACTGGAACGAACAGGCGCTCGGCGTCTACCGCTCGATCGGGGCACGGCCGCAGGACGAGTGGACGGTCCAGCGGCTGTCCGGCCCGGCGCTGCACGCGCTGGCCGCCCGCGCCGGTTCGGGGCCGGATGCAACCGGCGGCGGTGTCCCGTCGTCCAACCAGACGCCGACTCCTACGTATTGAGCCGGCAGCGAGCACCCCCACCTTCCGTACCCGTACGCTTACGATCGGTGACAGAATGGGAAGGGCCGTGCGCCGTCCGGGCGACAGCCGGGCACGGATCGCGGTAGCGTCGCTGCGAACCAGAGCAATCACTGTGTGCCACCTTGGAGGTGTGGGTGTCCCAGATCGCAGGCGAGCCCGGGTCGAAGGACTTCGTCGAGGTCCGGCTGCCCGCGGCGGGAGCGTATCTGTCGGTACTGCGGACGGCCACGGCCGGACTCGCCGCCCGGCTGGACTTCACCCTCGACGAGATCGAGGACCTGCGGATCGCGGTCGACGAGGCGTGCGCGATCCTGCTGCAACAAGCCGTCCCCGGTTCCGTGCTGAGCTGTGTGTTCCGGCTGGTCGGCGACTCGTTGTGGGTGACCGTCTCGGCGCCGACCACCGACGGGCGCGCGCCCGAGCGCGACACCTTCGCCTGGACGGTGCTGTCCGCACTGGCCGGCGAGGTGGACTCCACGGTCGCGCCGGACCAGACGGTCAGCATCAGTCTGCACAAGAAGCGCGGCGCCGTACCCGGACTGTCGTGAGGCATGTGAGGCGGCCGTCGTGAGCCCAGCAGAGACCCCCGGCCCGCCCGCGGAGCACGACGTGCCCGCGGTGCGCGGCCGCGCCTTCGTACCGGCCCAGCAGCAGGGGCCCGGGGGCACCGGTCCGGCCGGGCCGCCGCGGCTGTCGGCAAGACCCCACCCCGACCACGGGGCGGTGGAGGACGGCCCCGGCCGGACGGACCGTAGGGAAGTGATGGACGCGTCGGAGCAGGCGGAGCAGGCGGACCGGATGGATCAGCACGAGCACGCGGCACCGGGCGAGCAGGCCACCCGGCCCGAGCAGCCCGGGCCGGCCGAGGAGCAGCCCGCCGCGGCCGGGCCGGCCGGGTCCGCCGGACAGCACGACCCGCACGACCGCTCGGGCGCCCGCGCGCTCTTCGTCGAGCTGGGCAAGCTGCCCGAGGGCTCGCCGGAGCGGGCCGAGCTGCGCAATCAGCTGGTCCGGATGCACCTGCCGCTGGTGGAGCACCTCGCCCGCCGCTTCCGCAACCGCGGCGAGCCGCTGGACGACCTCACCCAGGTCGCCACGATCGGGCTGATCAAGTCGGTCGACCGGTTCGACGTCGAGCGCGGGGTGGAGTTCTCCACGTACGCCACGCCGACCGTGGTCGGGGAGATCAAGCGGCACTTCCGGGACAAGGGCTGGGCGGTGCGGGTGCCGCGCCGGCTCCAGGAGCTGCGGCTGTCGCTCACCAGCGCCACCGGTGAGCTGTCCCAGCGGCACGGCCGGGCGCCGACGGTGCACGAACTCGCCGAGCACCTCAAGATCTCCGAGGAGGAGGTCCTGGAGGGGCTGGAGTCGGCGAACGCGTACAGCACGCTGTCGCTGGACGTGCCCGACACCGACGACGAGTCGCCCGCCGTCGCGGACACGCTCGGGTCCGAGGACGAGGCGCTGGAGGGGGTCGAGTACCGGGAGTCCCTCAAGCCGCTGCTGGAGCAGCTCCCGCCGCGTGAAAAGACGATCCTGCTGCTGCGGTTCTTCGGGAACATGACGCAGTCGCAGATCGCGCAGGAGGTGGGGATCTCGCAGATGCATGTCAGCCGCCTCCTCGCCCGGACCCTGGCGCAGCTGCGGGACAAACTCCTCATCGACGAGTAGCCCTTGCCGGGCGGGCCGAGCGGACCCCCCGGGCTGCCCCGTCCTGTGGGCTTCGGGACCTTGCGGTCCGCGGTGGCTGGTCGCGCAGTTCCCCGCGCCCCTGAGTAACTGCGGCTCGCACCGGGCTTGCCCCGGAGGAACCCGGGCATATCCAGGGGCGCGGGGAACTGCGCGACAAGCCACCCACCCACCGCAAGGTCCGGGTGCTTACGGGGAGGGGCTAGGCGGCGGTCCGGTTGATACCGAGCGCGTCCGTGGTGGCCGGGTGGACCAGGAGGACGAGGCCGGCGAGGGCGAGGACGCCGAGGACGGCGCCGGCGGTGACGAGGCCGGCGCCGTCACTGCGCAGCAGGTTCCACGCGATGGGCAGCGCGACGAGCTGGACGATGAGCGCGGGCCCGCGGCTCCAGCGGCGGGCCCGGCGCAGCCCGTAGGCGGCGAGGAGCGGCAGCGCGGCGAGGGCGAGGACGAGCAGCCCGGGCAGCACGTCGCTGCCGCCGCCGAAGAACATCGTGACGCCCCACGCGGCGATGGCGGCCCCTTCGAGCCCGGCCACCGCGGCCGCGGCGGTCAGCCGCGCGGGGGGCGGCCCGGCCGCTTCACCCGGGGTTTCCGCCCCGGACACCCCGGACGCCGTGGACTCCATGCGCTTCGTCGTCTTCTGGCTCACACCTGCCAGCGTAGCCGGGCGCGAAAATCCGTAGGTACGCTGTCGAGCATGCGTGCTCTTCTCGTGGTCAACCCCGCCGCCACCACCACCAGCGCGCGGGTCCGCGACGTGATCAGTACCGCCCTGTCCAGTGACCTGAAGCTGGAGGTGGCCACCACGGAGTACCGCGGGCACGCGCGGGACCTCGGGCGGAAGGCCGCGGAGGAGGGCGAGGTCGAGCTCGTGGTGGCCCTCGGCGGCGACGGCACCGTCAACGAGGTCGTCAACGGGCTGCTGCACCACGGCCCCGACCCGGAGGCCCTGCCGCACCTGGCCGTGGTCCCCGGCGGCTCGACGAACGTCTTCGCCCGCGCCCTGGGCCTGCCCAACGACGCCGTGGAGGCCACCGGCGCCCTGCTGGACGCGCTGCGCGCCGGCTCGTCCCGTACGGTCGGCCTGGGCCTGGTCAGCGGCACCAAAGGCACCGAGGACGAGGGGGTGCCGCCGCGCTGGTTCACCTTCTGCGCGGGCCTGGGCTTCGACGCCGGAGTGGTCGGACGGGTGGAGCAGCAAAGGGAGTTGGGCAAGCGGTCCACGCACGCGCTGTACCTGCGGCAGGTGGCCCGCCAGTTCCTGGCCGACCCGCACCGCCGGCACGGCACGATCACGCTGGAGCAGCCGGACGCGGAGCCGGTGGGGGGGCTGTCCACCGCCATAATCTGCAACACCGCGCCGTGGACCTATCTCGGCAACAAACCGGTGTACGCCTCCCCCGACGCGTCCTTCGACACCGCCCTCGACGTGCTGGGCGTCACCAAGATGTCCACGGTCGCCGGCGCCCGGTACGCGGCGCAGCTGCTGCGCTCCACGCCGGAGCGCGGCCCCCGCGGCAAGTACGCGGTGGCCCTGCACGACCTGACGGACTTCACCTTGCATTCGCAGGCGCCGCTGCCCTTCCAGGTCGACGGTGACCACCTGGGACTGCGTACGAGCGCAACCTTCACAGGCGTACGCCGTGCACTGCGTGTGATTGTGTAAGTCGAAGAGCCTAAAGTCCTTTTACTCGAACGTTTAGCCTGCCCCGCACCCCATGGAAGTACGGCTGTGACCGAGGCGACACCGAGGAATCCAAAAAAACTTTCCTGAAGGGGTTGTATCTCCAGCCGAGGTTTGCGAGTCTCTTACTGGCGATCGGGACGGCCGAGCAAACGGCCCCCATGAGAGCCCGAATCTCCTACCTCACACCAGCGGGACCGCACCGACCAGCGACGGTTGGGTGGCGTCCCGTTCCTGCGCAGGGGATTCGTGAAAGCGTTCACATTCACAAGCAACCTGCTTGTCACACAAGGAGTTGGAGCAGCCATGGACTGGCGTCACCGCGCCGTTTGCCGCGAGGAAGACCCCGAGCTCTTCTTCCCCATCGGCAACACCGGTCCTGCGCTGCTGCAGATCGAGGAAGCCAAGGCCGTCTGCCGGCGCTGCCCTGTCATGGACCAGTGCCTTCAGTGGGCGCTGGAGAGTGGCCAGGACGCCGGTGTCTGGGGTGGCCTCAGCGAGGATGAGCGTCGTGCGATGAAGCGCCGCGCCGCCCGCAACCGGGCCCGTAACGCCAGCGCCTGAGAGCACCGGACGACCTAGAAGCCTTACCCCCGAGCCGCAGCGCGCAGCACCTGCCAATACGCGCAGCACGCAGCATCGAGAAAGCCCCGTACCGGATGGGTACGGGGCTTTCTCGTGTGCCCGCCTGCCGGCGGCGCCGAACGCTCAGCTGTCCAACGGGAGTTCGAGCACCACACGGGTGCCCGGGCCGGTCGGGGCCGGGTGCATGTCGAAGGTGCCGCCCAACTCGCCCACCACCAGGGTGCGGACGATCTGGAGGCCGAGGTTGCCCGCCCGCTGGGCGTCGAAGCCGGCCGGCAGCCCGCGCCCGTCGTCCTGGACGGTGACCGTGATGCGGTCGCGGGCGCGGGTCGCGGCGACCTCCACGCTGCCCGACTCCCCCGGCCCGAAGCCGTGTTCCAGGGCGTTCTGGAGCAGCTCGGTGAGCACCATGGACAGCGGGGTGGCGGTCTCCGCGCTGAGGATGCCGAACCGGCCGCCGCGCCGGGTGGTGACCCGTCCGGGTGAGATCTCCGCGACCATCGCCAGCACGCGGTCGGCGATCTCGTCGAACTCCACCGTCTCGTCGAGGTTCTGCGACAGCGTCTCGTGCACGATCGCGATCGACCCGACCCGCCGCACCGCCTCGTCCAGCGCCTCCCGGGCCCGTTCGGAGTCCATCCGGCGGGCCTGGAGCCGCAGCAGCGCCGCGACCGTCTGGAGGTTGTTCTTCACCCGGTGGTGGATCTCCCGGATGGTGGCGTCCTTGGTGATCAACTCCCGCTCGCGGCGGCGCAGTTCGGTGACGTCGCGGAGCAGCACCAGCGAACCGGTGTGCACGCCCTTGGGCTTGAGCGGGATGGCCCGCAACTGGATCACCCCGTCGCCCGCCTCCACCTCGAACTCCCGGGGCGCCCAGCCGCTGGCGAGCTTCACCAGCGCCTCTTCCACCGGGCCGCGGTCCGGGGCGAGTTCGGCGGTGGCCTGGCCCAGGTGCTGGCCGACCAGGTCGGCGGCCAGGCCCAGCCGGTGGTAGGCGGACAGCGCGTTCGGGCTGGCGTACTGCACGATGCCGTCGGCGTCCAGCCGGATCAGCCCGTCGCCCGCCCGCGGCGAGGCGTCCATGTCCACCTGCTCGGCCGGGAACGGGAAGGCGCCGGCGGCGATCATCTGCGCCAGGTCGGAGGCGCTTTGCAGATAGGTCAGCTCCAGCCGGCTCGGGGTGCGCACGGTCAGCAGGTTGGTGTTGCGGGCGATCACCCCCAGCACCCGGCCGTCGCGGCGGACCGGGATGGACTCCACCCGCACCGGCACCTCCTCGCGCCACTCCGGGTCGCCCTCGCGGACGATCCGCCCCTCGTCCAGCGCCGCGTCCAGCAGCGGCCGGCGGCCCCGCGGCACCAGGTGGCCGACCATGTCGTCCTGGTACGAGGTGGGGCCGGTGTTGGGGCGCATCTGCGCGACCGACACGTAGCGCGTGCCGTCGCGGGTGGGCACCCACAGCACGAGGTCGGCGAAGGACAGGTCGGAGAGCAGTTGCCACTCCGAGACGAGCAGGTGCAGCCATTCGAGGTCGGACCGGTCGAGGCCGGTGTGCTCGCGGACGAGGTCGTTCATGGAGGGCACGCATGTGAGCGTACCTCCCGGCCGAACCGGTGCGGTCCGGCGCGTTTCCCGGCGCGCCCGGCCGGGAATTCACGGGACGGAATCGGTGGCACACCCATGGACAAGCCCCAGTGGTCTAGTCCAGAATACCGATGAGTAGACCTCCGCCCTCCCCGCACAGGAGGACGGACCGAGGCCAAGGCGTTCTCTGCCCTGACTACGCCGGACGCCTCACTGGTCGGCCCTACCGGGCCGGAGGGCACCGCACACCCCCCGGCCACGGCGCCGACGGCAGCTCCGGGCTGCGGTGCTGGAGAGGTTGAGGGTCCTCTCCCGGCACCGCGGCCCGAAGTGTTTCCGGCCGCCCCTTCGTTTGCCGCCGCCTCGCCTCCGGGGCTCGAACCCGGCGCCGGACCGGAGGACGTTCAGCGGGTCTTCGTGACCTTGGCCAGGGCGCGCGGGGCATCGGGGTCCTGGCCGCGGGCGACGGCCACTTCGTAGGCGAGGCGTTGGAGCGGGAGGATCTCCAGGATCGGCTGGAGGGCCTCGGGCAGCTCGCGGGTGGGCAGCACGAAACCGCCGGAGGCGGCCCTGACGTGGACCCGGGGGCCGACGACGACGAGGTCGGCGCCGCGGCCGCGGAGCCGGTCGAGCACCGGTTGGAGCGCCCGGCCGCCCGGACCCTCGGGGACGATCGCGATCACCGGGGAGATGTTGTCCACCATGGCCAGCGGCCCGTGCAGCAGGTCGGCGCCGGAGTAGGCGAGCGCGGGGATGTAGCTGGTCTCCATCAGCTTCAGCGCGGCCTCCTTGGCGGTCGGGTAGCCGTAGCCGCGCGAGGTGAGCACCATCCGCTCGGCGAAGCGGTACCGCCCGGCGAGCGCGCTGACCTCCGCGGACCGGTCCAGCACCTCCCGGGCGAGGTCGGGCAGCGCGTCCGCGGCACCCGCGTCGCCGCGCAGGCCCCGCACGAACAGGTAGAGCACCAGCAGTTCCGCGGTGTACGTCTTGGTCGCGGGCAGCGCCTTCTCCGGTCCGGCGAGCATGTCGAGGTGGAACTCGGCGACCTCGGCCAGCGGCGAGTCCGGGTTGTTGGTCACCGCGAGCGTGATCGCGCCGGCCTCGCGGGCGGCCCGGGTGGTGGCGACCAGGTCGGGCGAGCCGCCGGACTGGCTCACGCTGATCAGCAGCACGTCCGCCAGGCGCGGGCTGGCCCCGTAGGCGGTGACGGTGGACATCGAGGTCAGGCCGCACGGCAGCCCCAACTCGACCTCGATCAGGTACTTCGCGTACAGCGCCGCGTGGTCGGAGGTGCCGCGCGCGCTGAGCAGCACGAACCGGGGCCGCCGGTCCGCGATCCGCCGGGCGGTCCGCCGCACCTGCGGCGCGGCCTCGTCGAGCACCCGCCGCAGCACCTCGGGCTGCTCGGCCATCTCACCGAACATGATCCAGCCCGGCTCTCCCGTACCGGGAGCCGGGGACGACGCGGGCACCGGCATCCCCATCGCCTCCATCCCACCGGACGGGGTTCCGACCCTCACCAGTCGACCACAGGACCCGGCGGTCCGCACCACCTGAGTGGCCCCGTCTGCTAGATTGGTCTATACCACATGTTCCCTTCTTGAGAACGGCAGGACCAGCGTGGAAGTTGTCATCGTGCCGGACGCCGCCGCGGGCGGCGAACTCATCGCGGAGGCCATGGCCGCCCTGCTGCGCCGCAAGCCCGACGCCCTGCTCGGCGTGGCGACCGGCTCCACCCCGCTGCCGGTCTACACCGCGCTCGCCGCCAAGGTCCGGTCCGGCGCCGTGGACGCCGCCCGCGCCCGGGTCTGCCAGCTCGACGAGTACGTGGGGCTGCCCGCCGGCCACCCGGAGTCGTACCGCTCGGTGGTGCTGCGCGAGGTGGTCGAGCCGCTCGGCCTGTCCCCGAAGGCGTTCATGGGCCCCGACGGCGCCGCCGCCGACGTACGCGCGGCCTGCACGGCGTACGACGAGGCGCTCGCGGCGGCGGGCGGGGTGGACCTGCAACTGCTCGGCATCGGCACCGACGGGCACATAGGGTTCAACGAACCCTGCTCCTCGCTCGCCTCGCGCACCCGGATCAAGACGCTCACCGAGCAGACCCGGGTGGACAACGCCCGCTTCTTCGACGGCGACATCGCGCAGGTGCCGCGCCATGTGATCACCCAGGGCATCGGCACCATCCTGGAGGCCCGGCACCTGGTGCTGCTGGCCACCGGGGAGGGCAAGGCCGAGGCCGTCGCGCAGACCGTGGAGGGCCCGGTCGCCGCCGTGGTGCCCGCCTCCGCGCTCCAGCTCCACCCGCACGCCACGGTCGTGGTCGACGAGGCCGCCGCCGCCAAGCTGAAGCTGGCGCCGTACTTCCGCGCCACCTACGCCGCCAAGCCGGACTGGCAGGGCCTGTAGCCGCGGCCGGGTCCGGCCGTACACGCCAGGACGCCGCGGACCCCGCTCGGGGGTCCGCGGCGTCTCGCCGTGTGTGCGGCGGGCGGGGTCAGTCGCGGGCGGCGATCACTTCCGCCGCGGCCTCGCCGCAGACCCGGGCGGCGCCGTGGGTGGCGACGTACAGCGAGCCGACCGGCTCGGACTGCGGCACCCCCATCTCGACCACGATGGTGTCCGGCCGCGCCGCCACCAGTCCGGCCAGCGCCTGTGCCATCCACGGGTGCCGGTGCGCGTCGCGGACCACGGCCACCACCCGGCTGCCGCCCGCCGCGGCCAGTACCTCGGCGGCGTCGGCGGTGCGGTAGCTGCCGGTACGGGTGCCGGGCAGCAGCCGCTCCAGCTCCGCGGCCACGCCCCACGGCGTCACGTCGCCGACCGCGATGTTCGCCATCGGGGTGAAGGCGGCCACGTAGGGCGGGGCGTCGAGCGGGGTGTGGTGCGCGGCGCGGGTGACACGCAGCGCGCGGCGGGCCGCGGTCAGGCCGATGCCGGTGTCGGGCGCGCTCCCCTCCGCCGCACCCGACCGCTGTGCGGCCGCCCAGGCGGCCAGTTCCCGTACCCGGCGGGCGGCGTCGGCCAGCCGTTCGGCGGGCAGGGAGCCGTCCTTGACCGCGGCCACGATCGCGTCGCGCAGGTCCAGCACGGTCTGCTCGTCGCTGCGGCCGCCGCCGACGCAGATCGCGTCGCAGCCCGCGGCGATCGCCATCACGGTGCCGCGCTCGATGCCGTAGGTGCCGGAGATCGCCTGCATCTCGATGCCGTCGGTGACCACCAGGCCGTCGTAGCCGAGGCCGCCCTCCTCGACGGGCGCGCGCAGCAGTCCGCCGAGGACCGCCGGGCTGAGCGTGCCGGGCAGCTCGGGGTCGAGCGCGGGCACCAGGATGTGCGCGCTCATCACGGCCTTGGCGCCGGCCGCGAGCGCGGCGCGGAAGGGCACCAGTTCGCGGGAGCGCAGGGTGTCCAGGTCGACGTCGATCCGCGGCATCGCGTGGTGGGAGTCCACCGCGGTGTCGCCGTGGCCGGGGAAGTGCTTGACGCTGGCGGCCACGCCCCCGGACTGCAACCCCTCGACGTAGGCGGCGGTGTGGCGGGCCACCAGCTCGGGGTCGGCGCCGAAGGAGCGCACCCCGATCACCGGGTTGTCCGGGTCGGAGTTGACGTCGGCGGACGGCGCCCAGTCGAAGTCCACCCCGCAGGCGGCCAGCCGGCGGCCGAGTTCGGCGGCGACCGCGCGGGTCAGCGCCACGTCGTCGACCGCGCCGAGCGCGAGGTTGCCGGGGAACGACGAACCGCCGCGCGCCTCCAGCCGGGTGACGTCACCGCCCTCCTCGTCGGCGGTGACCAGCAGGTCGGGGCGTTTCGCACGCAGCTGCGCGGTGAGCGCGGCCACCTGGTCGGGGGAGGCCACGTTGCGGGAGAACAGGGCGACCGAGCCGAGCCCCTCGTCGATCAGCCGCAGCACCCATGCGGGCGCGGTGGTGCCCTCGAAGCCGGGCTGGAGGACGGCCAGCGCGTCCGCGGTGACCGTCGCGAGGTCGGGTCCGGCGGAGCCGTCGAGGTCTTCGGTGCGGGCGATGGGGCTCATCCCTTCACCGCCCCGGCGGTCATGCCGGCGACGGCCCTGCGCTGGAGGACCAGGAAGACGATCACCACGGGGATGGTGAAGAGGCTGGAGGCGGCCATGGTAGCGCCCCAGTCGTCGCCGAAGTTGGTCTGGAACTGGGTGAGCCACAGCGGCAGCGTCTGGCCGCTCTCCTTGTTGAGGATGAGGACGAGCGGGAACTCGTTCCAGGCGGTGATGAAGCCGAACAGCGAGGTGGACATCAGCCCCGGCGCCAGCAGCGGCAGCACCACCCGGACGAACGCCTGGAACCGGGTGCAGCCGTCCATGAGGGCGGACTCCTCCAGTTCCTTGGGCACCGCGGCGATGAACCCGCGCAGCGTCCAGATGGAGAACGGCAGCACCATCATCATGTAGAAGAGCGTCAGCGGCAGCAGGCTGTTGAGCATGTCCTGGTCGCGGACGATCATGTAGACGGAGATCGTCATGACCTCCCACGGCGCCATCTGGGCCATCATCACGATCAGGAGGAACGCCTTGCGGCCGCGGAAGCGCATCCGCGCCACCGCGAACGCCGCCGCGGTCGCCACCACCAGCGACAGCAGCACCGAACCGATGGTGACGGTGAGGCTGTTGCGCACCAGCGTCCAGAAGCCCGCCGCGTGCACGGCCTTGTCGAAGTGCGACGTGGTGCCGTGGAAGGGCACGAAGACCGGGGTGGTGGAGATGATGTCGAGGTCCGGCTTGAAGGCCGTCGTCAGCATCCAGTAGACGGGGAAGATGAAGAAGACGAAGAGGATGACCGCGACGACGTTGGGCCACAGCCGTCCGAACGTGGAGCGCCTCACAGCTCGTCCTCCTGCTTCAG
Organism: Actinacidiphila sp. bgisy145; assembly: GCF_057708125.1. NCBI lineage: Bacteria > Bacillati > Actinomycetota > Actinomycetes > Kitasatosporales > Streptomycetaceae > Actinacidiphila > Actinacidiphila sp. bgisy145. Next base: position 153,060 of record NZ_JBYIRL010000004.1, on the reverse strand, counting down.
CATGATCCGGAAGTAGTAGGACATCAGCACCAGCAGGATGAGGATGGTCAGCACGGAGATCGCCGCGCCGGTGCCGTAGTGCTGGTTGCCGACGCCCTCGACGAAGGCGTAGACCGGCAGGGTCTCGGTCAGGCCGGCGGGGCCGCCGCCGTTCAGCGCGTAGACCTGGGTGAACGCCTTGAACACCCAGATGATCTCCAGGAACGCGGTGCTCAGGAAGAACGGCTTGAGCATCGGGAAGAGCACCGAGGTGAAGGAGCGCCAGGCGCCCGCGCCGTCCATCCGGGCCGCCTCGAAGATCTCCCCGGAGATGGTGGTCAGGCCCGCGTAGAGGTTGAGCGCGACGAACGGGATCGACTGCCAGACGACCATCAGGGTGATGACCGCGAAGGTGGAGAACTGGTGGCCGAACCAGTTGTAGCCGTGCATCGAGTGGAAGCCGAGCTTCCACAGCACCCAGTTGACGACGCCGTAGCGGGTGTCGAAGAGCCACTGGTAGACGGTGGTGCCGGCCACGATCGGCATCGCCCAGGCGAGCACCATCCCGATCGACAGCAGCAGCCGCATCTTCTTGCCGAGCCGGTACAGCAGCAGCCCCACCAGGGTGCCGGCGACCATGATCAGCGCGACGTTGGCGAGGGTGAAGAAGACCGAGCGCTCGGTGGTGTGCCAGAAGTCGGCGCTGGTCAGCTGGGCCTTGTAGTTGCCGAACCCGGTCCACTGGGTGGTGTGCTGGATCAGCTGGAAGGCGTTGAGGGTCTGGAACGAGATGATCACGTTCCGCACCAGCGGGTAGCCCAGCAGCAGGATGGTGGCCACCAGCGCGGGCAGGATCAGCAGGTACGGCAGCGTGCGGCCGGCGATCGCGCCGCCGGCGGTGCGCGACTTGCCGGGGCCGGTCGGCGGCTGCTCGCCGTCGCCTCTGCGCTGCCGGGGTACGGCCGTCTCCTCGTCGGGGGCCCGTACCTGCGTCCCTTTGTACTGCGCGGCCATGCTTCCCTCTTCCTCGTGCCGTCCGCTGCGCAACGGTGTGCCCGGCCCGGGCGCCCGCCGTGCTCGGCGGCGGGCGCCCGGGACCGGACCCGGGTGACTACTGCTGGCTGAGCCGCTTGTCGATCTCGGTGTCCGCCTTCTTGGCGGCCTCGCTCGGGGACTGGCCCTGGAGCACGCCGGTCATGAAGAGGGTGGTGATCGGGTTGGGCGCGTTCTCGACGTTGCCCCACGCCGGGATCAGCGGGGTGGTGCCGCCGTTGGCCGCGGCGGCGGCCGAGACGGAGCCGAACGCGTTGCCGCTCAGGTTGGAGTTGAGGCTCGCCTTGTTCGGGACGACGCCGCCTTCCTTGGCCAGCTCGCCCTCGAACTGGTCGGACAGCGCCAGCTTCAGGAAGTTCTGGGCCAGCTCGGGGTTCTTGCTCGCCTGGGAGATCGCCAGGTTGGAGCCGCCCACGAACACGCTGGCGGTCTTGTCGGCGGTCTTGCCGGGGAAGGCGAAGTAGCCGACCTGGTCCTTCAGCGCCGCGTTCTTGGAGATGGCGCCGGCCGCCTCCCAGCCCAGGCCCAGGAACGCGCCGACGTCGCCCTTGGCGAACACGTCGGACTGCTGCGGGGTCGCCTCGTCCTTGTCCTTGGGCGCGGTGCCGAAGGAGTTGAGCTTCTTGTAGAGGTTGATCGCCGCGGCGGCCTGCGGGGTGTCCAGGTTGCCCTGGTACTTGTCGCCATCCTTCTTGACCAGGTCGGCGCCCGCGTCGAGCAGGAAGCCGTCGAAGCCGTACCAGTCCTGGCCGGGCAGGTAGAAGGCGTCCTTGGTGCCCTTGGCCTTGATCTTGGTCAGGTCGGCGAAGAGCTCGTCCTGCGTCTTCGGCGTGGTGGTGATGCCGGCCGCGGACCAGATCTTCTTGTTGTAGACGACCACGCGGCTGGCGAAGTACCAGGGCGCGGCGAACTGCTTGCCGTCGTAGACCGCGGAGCCGTTGAGCGCCGGCACCCAGTCGTTGCCGCCGAGGTCGGCCTTGGCGCTGGTGAGGTCCTTCAGCCCGCCGGTCGCCGCGTAGTACGGCGTCTGGGTGTTGCCGACCTCGATGACGTCCGGCGGGGTGCTCTCCGACAGCGCCGTGGTGAGCTTCTGCTGGATGCCGTCCCACTGCTGGACGGTGATCTTCAGCTTCGCGCCGGGGTACTGCTTCTCGAACGCGGCGGTGATGTCCTTGGTCCACCCGGGCGGGTTGGAGCCGCTCATCAGCCATACGTTGAGGGTCTTGCCCTTGAAGTCGGCCGGGCCGGCCGAACTTCCCTTGCCCGAATCGGACTTGCTGTTGCCGCCGCAGGCCGCGACACCAGTGAGCACTGCCGCGACGCCGATCGCAGCGATGAGCTTGCGCCTCATGCCACCCTCCTCAAGGATGCCCGAAACTCCCCCCACCGCCCGAAATGCCGGCTGCCGCACGCACGTTTACAGCCGCGTCCTGCTCGTGGGTCTGGGATTGGTCATTAATGGTTTAGACCAGTACCCGGGAGCTTGGCCTAGACCTTTGGGGGTGTCAAGGGTGTATAAGAACACCCGTCGGACCTGTTATCGGACCGACACCTGGAGGGCATCAGCCACCCACCGCCTCCCTCCGGCGGGGAGCCCGTGCCACCATGTGACCGCGATCAACGGAGGAGCCGGTGACGGCAGCAGGACGGCAGTCGGGAGCACGCGGGATGGACAGCGCGACGGACAGCAACGCGGAATCCACGGGTACGGCGACCGCGGGCCGCACCGCTCGCGTGCCAAAGTACTACCGCCTCAAGCGCCATCTCCTGGACATCACCCAAACCATGCCCCCCGGTTCACCGGTGCCGCCCGAACGCACCCTGGCCACCGAGTTCGACACCTCCCGCACCACCGTGCGCCAGGCGCTCCAGGAGCTGGTGGTCGAAGGCCGGCTGGAGCGCATCCAGGGCAAGGGCACCTTCGTGGCCAAGCCGAAGGTCTCCCAGGCGCTGCAACTCACCTCGTACACCGAGGACATGCGCGCCCAGGGGCTCGAGCCCACCTCCCAGCTGCTGGACATCGGCTACATCACCGCCGACGACCGGCTGGCCGGGCTGCTCGACATGAAGGCCGGCGGCCGGGTGCTGCGGATCGAGCGGCTGCGGCTGGCCAACAGCGAGCCGATGGCGATCGAGACCACCCACCTGTCCGCCAAGCGCTTCCCGGCGCTGCGCCGCAGCCTGGCGAAGTACACCTCGCTGTACACCGCGCTCGCCGAGGTCTACGACGTCCGGCTGGCCCGGGCCGAGGAGACGATCGAGACGTCGCTGGCCACCCCGCGCGAGGCCGGGCTGCTCAGCACCGATGTCGGGCTGCCGATGCTGATGCTCTCCCGGCACTCGGTGGACACCACCGGCGAACCGGTGGAGTGGGTGCGGTCGGTGTACCGCGGCGACAGGTACAAATTCGTGGCGCGGCTCAACCGGCCCACCGACTGAGCCCGCACCGGAGCACATCCGGAGCTGCCAGCGAGCCGGCACCGAGCCGGTCTCCCGTCCCCGCCCCGCTCCCCGCCCACCGCACCGGGCCCGACCCGTACCGCTGATATCGGCACAGGTAGTGACGCCTGTCTCCGCTCTCCCATAGATTCCTGCGCACCGCAATGATCGCTCTAGGGGACGGGAGCACCAACTGTGCCGACAGCGCCGACACACGTGCCACCACCGCGCCGGCCGGCGGACGAACCACTGCCGGTGGTCACGCCCGCGCGGGTGGTGGCCGGAATCTGCCTGCTCATTCCACTCGTCAGCATGCTGTGGGTCAGCACCTACTCGCGGCTGACCCCGACCTTCATCGGGATGCCGTTCTTCTACTGGTACCAGCTCGCCTGGGTGCCGGTGTCGGCGGTGCTGACCTACACCGCGTACGTGCTGGTCCGGCGGGACGCGCGCAGCCGCAAGGACGGGGGCGCCAAGTGAACAACCACGTCGACGGGGTCGCGCTCGGCGTCCTCATCTTCTTCTTCGCCGCCGTCACGGCGATGGGCTTCATGGCCGCCCGCTGGCGCCGCGCGGACAACGCGCTGCACCTGGACGAGTGGGGGCTGGGCGGCCGCAGCTTCGGCACCTGGGTGACCTGGTTCCTGCTCGGCGGCGACCTGTACACCGCGTACACCTTCGTCGCCGTCCCGGCGGCCATCTACGGGGCCGGCGCGGCCGGCTTCTTCGCGGTGCCGTACACCATCATCGCCTACCCGCTGGTCTTCCTCTTCCTGCCGCGGCTGTGGTCGGTCTCGCGCCGGCACGGCTATGTGACCTCCTCGGACTTCATCCGCGGCCGGTTCGGCTCGAAGAGTCTGTCGGTGGCCGTCGCGCTCACCGGCATCCTGGCCACGATGCCCTACATCGCGCTCCAACTCGTCGGCATCCAGGCCGTGCTGGACGTGGTGGGGATCGGCGGCAGCGACTCGACCAACTGGTTCGTCAAGGACCTGCCGCTGCTGATCGCCTTCGGTGTGCTGGCCGCCTACACCTACTCCTCCGGGCTGCGCGCGCCCGCGCTGATCGCCTTCGTCAAGGACGCGCTGATCTACATCGTGATCGCGGTGGCGATCATCTACATCCCGTACAAGCTGGGCGGGTTCGACGACATCTTCCACAAGGCGAGCACCGCCTACGCGGTGAAGAACCCCGCCACCGGCAAGCCGCGCGGCTCGCTGCTGGTCGCCCCGCAGGCGCAGTGGTCGTACGCCACCCTCGCGCTGGGCTCCGCGATGGCGCTGTTCCTCTACCCGCACTCGGTGACCGCGGTGCTCTCCGGCAAGAGCCGCACCGTCATCCAGCGCAACACCGCGATCCTGCCGCTGTACTCGCTGATGCTCGGGCTGCTGGCGATGCTCGGCTTCATGGCGGTCGCGGACGGCGTCGGCAAGGGCGTCAAGGGCTACAACCCCCAACTCGCCATCCCCCAGCTCTTCGAGAACGTCTTCCCGAGCTGGTTCACCGGGGTCGCCTTCGCCGCGATCGCGATCGGCGCGCTGGTGCCCGCCGCGATCATGTCCATCGCCGCGGCGAACCTGTTCACCCGCAACATCTACAAGGACCTGATCCGCCCCCACGCCACCGCCGAGGAGGAGACCCGCGTCTCCAAGCTGGCCTCGCTGGTGGTGAAGGTCGGCGCGCTGGTCTTCGTGCTGTCGATGGACAAGACCGTGGCGATCAACTTCCAGCTGCTGGGCGGCATCTGGATTCTGCAGACGGTGCCGGCGATCGTCGGCGGGCTGTTCACCCGGTGGTTCCACCGCTGGGCGCTGCTGGCCGGCTGGGCCGCGGGCATGGCGTACGGCACCTGGAAGGCGTACGAGCAGTCCAGCCCGGCGCAGGCGCACTTCGGCGGGAACTCCGACACGATTCCGGGGATCGGCCGGATCGGGTACATCGGGCTCACCGCGTTCGTGCTCAACCTGGTCGTGGCCGTGGTGCTCACATTGGTGCTCCGTGCGGTGAAGGCGCCGGCGGGCACCGACGAGACCGTCCGCGCCGACTACAGCGCCGCGCCGGGCGAACCGGGCGAACCCGAACTCCCGCTGGCCCCCACGACCGCCCCTTCCGCATAGCCGCGGGACCTTCCGAGGAGGGTGGTCGACGGGCGTAGGAACCACGCGCGTCGACCACCCGCGTCGACCACGCGCGTCGACCACGCGGCGGCGGGAAGGTCCGGGCCGCTACGCCGACGGGCTCGGCGAGCGGAAGGTACGCCGGTACGCCTGCGGGGTGGTGCCGGTCCAGCGCACGAAGTGATGCCGCATGGTGGCCGCGTTGCCGAAACCGGCCCGCAGCGCGACGGAGTCGACCGTCTCGTCGGTCCCCTCCAGCAACTCCCGGGCGAGCAGCACACGTTGCCCGAGCAGCCAGCGGTACGGCGTGGTCCCGGTCTCCTGCTGGAAGCGCCGCGCGAAGGTGCGCGGCGACATGTGGGCGCGCAGCGCCAGCTCCTCCACGGTCACCTCGCGGTCCAGGTGCCGCTCCATCCAGGACAGCACCCCGCCGACGGTGTCGCTCTGCGCGCGGGGCAGCGGCCGGTCCACGTACTGCGCCTGGCCGCCCTCGCGGTGCGGCGGGACCACCATCCGCCGGGCGATGCCGTTGGCGACCGCGCTGCCCTGCTCCTTGCGGACGAGGTGCAGGCAGGCGTCGATCCCCGCCGCGGTGCCGGCCGAGGTGACCACGCCGGCGTCGTCGACGTAGAGCACGTCGGCCTCGACCCGGGCGAGCGGGTGGCGCCGCGCGAGCCGGTCGGCGTGCCGCCAGTGCGCGGCGCACCGCCGCCCGTCCAGCAGCCCGGCCGCACCGAGCACGAACACCCCCGAGCACACGCTCAGTACGGTCGCGCCGCGCTCGACCGCGCGGTTGAGCGCGTCCAGCATCGGCTGCGGGAAGTCCCGGTCGTTGTAGGCGTCGCCGGCCGGCACCGCCACGAGGTCGGCCTCCTCCAGCCGGTCCAGGCCCTCGGGCACCACCATCTCGAACCCGGCGTGCGTGCGCACCCGCGGGCCCTCCGCCGAGACCACCGCGAAGTCGTACCGGGGCAGCCCCTCGTCACTGCGGTCGAGCCCGAACACCTCGCAGACCACCCCGAGTTCGAAGGGGTGCACCCCGTCCAGGACCACCGTCGCCACGTTCGCCAGCATGGCGTCCAGAGTGCCATCTGGCAGTATGTTGCGGTAGTACGGCAGTCCTGCCACTGTTCGCCGGTAAGCCGCGTGAGCACCATTGACTCATGACCGTTCTCCTGGACATCGCCGCCCTCCTCGCCCTCGCACTCGCCCTCACCTTCGTCCCCGTCCTCGGCCTGCGCCACGAGGCGAAGATCACCCGGGAACTGAAGGAGGCCGACCGCAAGCGCGCCCAGCTGTGAACCCCCGAAGGGGCCGGCACCCTCGGTACCGGCCCCCTGAAAGCCCGCCCGGCGCGGCCCCGCAACGTCCACAGCCCGGACCAGGACTGACCGTGCGACACAACATGTAGGGGTGCCTTCGACGGGCAGCACTACATGTATGCTCGACCTCGTTGCCGCAGGGGAAGCCGGTGGAAATCCGGCGCTGCCCCGCAACGGTGAACGGCCGCGCCCCGGCGCGCCGTACAGCCCGATCGCCTGCCGGCCGCCACGTCCGCGTGCACACCCACGCGGGAGTGCCTCCCGCGCCCTCCGGGCGCGACAGGAGGAACCGTCCGGGCCTCGTGGACTGGGCCGACGGGCGCACGGCGGCGTGCCGGAAAACGCCCCGCCCTGCCTCCCGCCGTCCGCCGCGCGGCCGCCGCCGCGTACGAGGGAGAGCACCACCGTGACCACCGCGCCCACCGCCCCCGCGCCCACCGCCGAGACCGCCTCGGCGGCCCCCACCGCTCCGCCCGGCCGGCCCGTGGTGCCGGAGCCCGGGGACAGCGCCGGTGCCGAACTCCTGCGCACGCTGGTCGCCTTGACCGCCGACCTGCCCGACACCGACCCCGGCCGGGTCAGCGCCGCGGCCCTGCGCGGCCGCAGCGCGGGCGCCGGACGCGCCGAACTGCGCGCCCTGGCCACCGACGCGGCCGCCGGGCTGATCTCCGAGGACCCCGCCTACTCCCGGCTCGCCGCCCGCCTGCTGACCGAGGCCATCGCCGAGGAGGCGGCCGGGCAGGGCGCGGTCTCCTTCACCGCCTCCGTCGCCGTCGGCCACCGCGAGGGCCTGATCGGCGACCGCACCGCCGCCTTCGCCGCCGCCCACGCGGACCGGCTGGACGCGCTGGTGGCCGAGGCCCTCGCGGGCGGTGCCGACGACCGCTTCGGCTACTTCGGCCTGCGCACCCTGCACAGCCGCTACCTGCTGCGGCACCCGATCACCCGCCAGGTGATCGAGACCCCGCAGCACTTCATGCTGCGGGTCGCCTGCGGCCTCGCGGACAACGACAGCGCCGGCACCGGCGCCGACACCGGGGCCGGCACCCGCGCGGTGGACGAGGTCGCCGCGCTGTACCGGCTGATGAGCGCGCTGGAGTACCTGCCCAGCTCCCCCACCCTCTTCAACTCCGGCACCCGCCACCCGCAGATGTCCTCCTGCTACCTGCTGGACTCCCCGCTCGACCAGCTGGACTCCATCTACGACCGCTACCACGAGGTGGCGCGGCTGTCGAAGCACGCGGGCGGCATCGGCATCCCCTACTCCCGGGTGCGGGCCCGCGGTTCACTGATCCGCGGCACCAACGGGCACTCCAACGGCATCGTGCCGTTCCTGAAGACCCTGGACGCCTCGGTGGCCGCGGTGAACCAGGGCGGGCGCCGCAAGGGCGCCGCCGCGGTCTACCTGGAGACCTGGCACGCCGACATCGAGGAGTTCCTCGAACTGCGCGACAACACCGGCGAGGACGCCCGCCGCACCCACAACCTCAACCTCGCGCACTGGGTGCCGGACGAGTTCATGCGCCGGGTCGACGCCGACGCCGACTGGTCGCTGTTCTCGCCCGCCGACGTGCCCGAGCTGGTCGACCTGTGGGGCGAGGACTTCGACGCCGCCTACCGCCGTGCCGAGGCCGCCGGGCTGGCCCGCCGCACCCTGCCGGCCCGCGAGCTGTACGGCCGGATGATGCGCACCCTCGCGCAGACCGGCAACGGCTGGATGACGTTCAAGGACGCCGCCAACCGCACCGCGAACCAGACCGCCCGGCCCGGGCGGACCGTGCACTCGTCCAACCTGTGCACGGAGATCCTGGAGGTCTCCGACGACTCCGAGACGGCCGTGTGCAACCTGGGGTCGGTGAACCTGGGCGCGTTCGTCGTCGAGGGCGGTGGCGAGGGCAGCAGCGACGGCAGCAGCGACGGCAATGGCAACGGCGACGGCATCGACTGGGAGCGGCTGGACCGCACCGTGCGCACCGCGGTGACCTTCCTGGACCGCGTGGTGGACATCAACTACTACCCGACCGAGCAGGCCGGCCGCTCCAACGCCCGCTGGCGGCCGGTGGGGCTGGGCGTCATGGGCCTCCAGGACGTCTTCTTCCGGCTCCGCCTGCCCTTCGGCTCCGAGGCCGCCCGCCGGCTGTCCACGAAGATCGCCGAGCGGATCATGCTCGCCGCCTACGAGGCGTCCTGCGACCTCGCCGAGCGCAGCGGACCGCTGCCTGCCTGGGACCAGACCCGCACCTTCGACGGCGTGCTGCACCCCGACCACTTCGCCACCGCCCCGCACTGGCCGGACCGCTGGGCCGCGCTGCGCGCCCGGATCGCCACCACCGGCCTGCGCAACTCGCTGCTGCTGGCGATCGCCCCGACCGCGACCATCGCCTCCATCGCCGGCGTCTACGAGTGCATCGAGCCGCAGGTGTCCAACCTCTTCAAGCGCGAGACGCTCTCCGGTGAGTTCCTCCAGGTCAACTCCTACCTGGTCGCGGACCTCAAGCGGCTGGGGCTGTGGGACGCGCCGACCCGCGAGGCGCTGCGCGAGGCCAACGGCTCGGTGCAGGGCATCGACCGGATTCCCGCGCAGGTGCGCGAGCTGTACCGCACCGCGTGGGAGCTGCCGCAGCGCGCCCTGATCGACCTGGCCGCGGACCGCACGCCGTACCTCGACCAGAGCCAGTCGCTGAACCTGTTCCTGGAGACGCCGACGATCGGCAAGCTCAGCTCGATGTACGCCTACGCGTGGAAGCGGGGGCTGAAGACCACGTACTACCTGCGGTCGCGGCCGGCGACCCGGATCGCCCGCGCGGCGTCCGCCGCCGCGTCGGCGGGGTCCGCACCCGCGGCACCCGCCGCCGTACCGGTGATCGCCGACGCCGACGCGATCGCCTGCTCCCTTGAGAACCCCGAGTCCTGCGAGGCATGCCAGTAATGACCACCGAGACCGCCCGCACCACCGCCGCGAAGAACCTGCTCGACCCGGGCTTCGAACTGACCCTGCGCCCGATGCGCTACCCGGACTTCTACGAGCGCTACCGCGACGCCATCAAGAACACCTGGACCGTGGAGGAGGTCGACCTCCACTCCGACGTCGCCGACCTCGCCAAGCTCTCCCCGGCCGAACAGCACCTGATCGGACGGCTCGTGGCGTTCTTCGCCACCGGCGACTCCATCGTCTCCAACAACCTGGTGCTCACCCTCTACAAGCACATCAACTCCCCCGAGGCGCGGCTCTACCTGTCCCGCCAGCTCTTCGAGGAGGCCGTCCACGTCCAGTTCTACCTGACCCTCCTGGACACCTACCTGCCCGACCCCGACGACCGCGCCGCCGCGTTCGCCGCCGTCGAGAACATCCCCTCCATCCGCGAGAAGGCGCAGTTCTGCTTCCGCTGGATGGACTCCGTGGAGACCGTCGACCGGCTGAACGACCGCGACGACCGGCGCCGCTTCCTGCTCAACCTGATCTGCTTCGCCGCCTGCATCGAGGGCCTGTTCTTCTACGGCGCCTTCGCCTACGTGTACTGGTTCCGCTCCCGCGGTCTGCTGCACGGCCTGGCCACCGGCACCAACTGGGTGTTCCGCGACGAGACGATGCACATGTCCTTCGCGTTCGACGTCGTGGACACCGTGCGCAAGGAGGAGCCGGACCTCTTCGACGCCGAACTGCGCGACCAGGTCACCGACATGATGCGCGAGGCGGTCGAGGCGGAACTGCTCTTCGCCCGCGACCTGTGCGGCGACGGCCTGCCCGGCATGAACACCTCGTCCATGCGGGAGTACCTCCAGTGCGTCGCCGACCAGCGGCTCACCCGCCTCGGCTTCCCCGCGGTCTACGGCTCGGAGAACCCCTTCTCCTTCATGGAGTTGCAGGGCGTGCAGGAGCTCACCAACTTCTTCGAGCGCCGCCCTTCCGCCTACCAGATCGCCGTCGAGGGCACGGTGGCCCTCGACGAGGACTTCTGAGTGCGGCCTGACTTCTGGGCGCGGGCTTCCGAGTGCGGCCGCGTCAGTCGTTGGGGACCGTCTCGAAGCGGGGGGTGGCCTCGGCCATCTGCCGCATGACGTCCTTGCGGTCGCGCTTGGAGAGGCGGTCGATGTAGAGGCGGCCGTAGAGGTGGTCGGTCTCGTGCTGGAGGCAGCGCGCGAAGTAGCCGGTGCCCCGGACGGTGATCGGGTTGCCCTGGAGGTCCTGGCCGCGGACCACCGCGTAGTCGGGGCGGGCGAGCTCCATGTAGGCGCCCGGCACGGACAGGCAGCCCTCGTTGGAGTCGTCCAGCCGGCGCCGGTCCGCGGGGAGTTCGACGAGCACCGGGTTGCAGACGGCGCCGACGTGCCGGACGTCGTCGTCATCGGCGCAGTCGTAGACGAAGACCTTCAGGTCGACGCCGATCTGGTTCGCGGCCAGGCCGACCCCCTCGGCGGCGCGCTGCGAGGCGAACATGTCGTCCACCAGGGCGAGGAGGGCGTCGTCGAAGTCGGTGACGTCCTGGCACTCGCGGTGCAGCACCGGGTTGCCCACGACCGTGATCGGCCGCACGGTGCCGCGCTCGCGGTGGGCCTGCTCGCGGTCCGCCGCGTCGGTCACGTCGTCGACGAAGTCGGGTTGCTGCTCGGTGTGCTGCTGGGACATCTCCGCCGTACGCCTTCCCGGAACCTGAAAGTGATCCGTCCCAGGGTACGGGACCGCGCGGGGCCCCACCGCCGAGATCGCGAAGCGGGCCGGGGCCGGGCCGGGCGGCGGGCGGGGAGGGTCAGCAGACCTCTTCCAGGTCCCGCCAGTCCCGGGTGTCCGGGCTGTCGGCGACCCAGCTGTCGAGCAGGCCGTGGACCAGGCCGGCCGGGGCGGCGATGCCGCACTCCCGCTCGGGGGTCCAGCCCGGCTCCTCCCCGGCGTGGCTGAGGTGGCTGAGGTGGCCCGGGTGGCCCGGCTCGCCGTGGTCATGCGGGTCGCGGGTGGCCGCGGAGCCGTCGTCGGTGGGCATCCGGCTCTCCGAGCAGGTGCGGCACAGCAGCCGCACCGAGGACGACCAGTCCTCGGCGGCGTAACCGGCCTCGGCGGCCAGCCGCTCCAGGGCGTCGCGGTCGGCCTGGGTGCCGGCTTCCAGGAGCACCAGCCAGGTCGGCACCGGCGAGGGCGCCCACAGCTCGATCTCGTCGAAGACCGGGTAGACCGACGCGCCGGAACCGCGTTCGGTGGCCCGCTCGCCGTGCGGCACTCCGTCGTGGAGGACGACCTCGCCCCAGCGCCGCCCGGAGGACGGCAGCGGGATGGACAGCACCTCGATCCGGGCGGGATCCAGCCGCCGCCCCCAGACGACCTCGGCCTCACCCTCGGGGGACAGCCGCACCGCGGCGCTGCCCAGCGGCAGCCGCGCCGACTCCTCGCCGCCGCGCTCGGCGGTGCCGGCCGGCATCCGCAGCCCGTACGCCTGCCAGGCGCGGCGGGCCAGCGGCCAGTCCTGGAGGGCGGTCGCGGCGATGCCGAGGTTCCACCAGTCGGGAGCCCCGACCGGGCGGTCCAGCAGCGCGACCGCGCGCAGCCCGGCGATCCGGGCCTGGGCCCAGTCGTGCCGGAACTTGTGCAGCAGCGCGAGGTTGTACCAGGACTCCGACAGCCACGGCTCCAGATCGGCGGCCCGGGTCAGCAGCGCGCCGGCGTCCTCGTAGCGACCGTCGTCGATCAGCGTGAACGCCCGGTCGGTGGCCTGGCGCCACGTGGGCGACGGCCGGTGCCGCACTCTTCCGAAGATCTTCAACGTCAGTTCCCGCCTGCCCGCTCAGCCGGTCGGCCCGGTGCGGCCCGTAGCACCCTGTACGACACCAACCTTGCACATTCTGGCCGTTGTCTCAGCCCGAGCCCGCTGCTCGCGGAACGCGGGCCTCACCCGACTCCCTTGCCCTTCGCACCGGCATCCAACCATGCCCAGGTCGGACGGTGTGCGGGCACCCTGGACAGCAGGGGGCCCTCGACCGCCGCGGTCGCCCCGCACAGCACCGCGGCCGGCCGGTCGGGCAGGTCCGGCCGGTGCGAAACGTCCGACCGGTGCGGAAGGTCCGGCAGGTCCGGCCGGTGCGGCATTTCGGCCGCGGGCCGCGCCGCGAGCGCGCCCGCCAGCGCCTCCACCATCATCGGGTCGAACTGCGTGCCCGCGCAGCGCCGCAGCTCCGCCAGCGCGGGCCCGTCCGGCCGGGCCCGGCGGTAGCTGCGGGTGGACGTCATCGCGTCGAACGCGTCGGCCACCGCCACGATCCTGGCCGCCTCCGGAATCCGGCCCCCGGCCAGCCCGTACGGGTACCCGGTGCCGTCGATCCGCTCGTGGTGGTGCAGTACCGCGGCGCGGGCCTCCCCGAGCACGGAGATGCCGCGCAGCACGCTGTCCCCGTCGACCGGGTGGCGCTCGATCACGCGGCGCTCCTCGTCGGTGAGCGGGCCGTTCTTGCGCAGCACCCCGGTCGGCACCGCGAGCTTGCCGATGTCGTGCAGGGTGCCGCCGAGCCGGACCGCCTCGACCCGGGCCGCGGGCGCGCCCAGTTCACGGGCGACCAGCGCGGCCAGCGCGCCGACCCGCTCGCTGTGCGCCCTGGTGTAGGGGTCCTTGAGCTCCAGGGCCTGCATCAGCGCCTGCACGGTCGCCTGCTGCGCCTCCTGCCGGACCCGGCGGGCGCAGGCGGGACCCCAGCAGACCGCGTGCGGCGGCGAGCGGCGGTGTGCGGCTGGCACGGCGGCGCCTCCTAGTCCGTACGGACGTGTACGAGACTCAGGAGGATAGGGCCGCGGCGCCCGGCGATCCGGACTTTGGGGCCATTACGCCGGAAGGGGGCACCGCCGCCCACTCGTAGGGGTGAGTTACGGCCGAGTGGCTTGACGCCGGTCCGGAAGCCGTCCCGGGGCCGTCAGGCCGACGGCGCCTCGGTCGTGGTGATCTCGGAGCCGAGCGCCTCCTGGTCGGAGACGTCCTCGCCGCGGCGGACCAGCTCGATCCGCATCATCACCTTGGACCGCAGGTCGCGGGGCACGTCGTCGGAGCCGCAGCAGCGTTTCACCAGCTTCTTGACGGCGACTTCCAGGCCGTACTTCTCCAAGCAGGGGTGGCACTCGTCGAAGTGCTCCTTGAACTTGGCGCAGGCGTCGTCGGACATCTCCTCGTCGAGGTACTCGTAGAGGTGGTCGAGCACCTCGGAGCAGTCCGTCTCATGTGCGTCTCCGCAGCTCATGAATCCGCGCCCTTCTCACGTGCCGCACCGGCGGGGACGAGCCCGCGGTCCCGGGCGTAGTCCTCGAGCAGTTCGCGGAGCTGGCGGCGTCCGCGGTGCAGCCGCGACATCACGGTCCCGATGGGTGTACCCATGATGTCCGCGATCTCCTTGTACGCAAAGCCCTCGACATCCGCGAGATACACCGCGATGCGGAACTCCTCGGGGATGGTCTGCAGGGCCGTCTTCACGTCGGAGTCGGGCAGGTGGTCCAGCGCCTGGGACTCCGCGGAGCGCAGGCCGGTGGACATGTGCGACTCGGCGCGCGCGAGCTGCCAGTCCTCGATCTCCTCCGAGCCGCTGCGCAGCGGCTCGCGCTGCTTCTTGCGGTAGGAGTTGATGAAGCTGTTGGTGAGGATGCGGTACAGCCACGCCTTGAGGTTGGTGCCCTCGCGGAACTGGTGGAACGACGCGTACGCCTTCGCGTACGTCTCCTGCACCAGGTCCTCGGCATCGGCCGGGTTGCGCGTCATGCGCAGGGCGGCCGAGTACATCTGGTCCAGGAACTCCAGCGCGTCCCGCTCGAACCGCCGGCTGCGCTGCGCCTCGGTCTCCTGTGCCGCCCCCGTGGCCGCGGACACGGGCTCGCCCGAAGCGGACGCACCCGTCGTGCCCGCCGTGCTGTCGTCGGTGCCGGTGACCGGACCCACCTCCTCGATAACGCCGGCGCGCCCAGAAGAGGACCCGCCCGCTTGGGAGGATATTGCACGGCTGGTGGACGTGCCGGTCGCGGCCTTGCCCCGGTCCTGCTCGGGCCACCGGGTCCAGTCCAGATACGGCGCTGCGGCGGCCTGACCAGCACTGACGGTCGCGATCTGCGCGCTCACCTGTGCCGCGGCCTCCTCGCGTGACCGGCATGCGGCTGAAACCATGCGGCTGCCTCTCTCACCCTGTGCGGTACCGCCCGGCGCGGCCCTGTCGACACGCACAACAGCGCGCGCGCTGTCGTCATTCCCGCGGACGAGAAGCGCACCCGTTCGGCCTACCGCGCCGGTTGCAGGCCCCTCACTCCGGGGCGGCGAACCCCAGTCCCGCCAGCCATTCCGCGACGGCCCCGGTGATCCGGGCGAGCGCCGCTTCCTGGGTGACCGGCGCCCGCTTGGGCACCGCGAAGGCGTGGTCGGCGTGCGGCACCTCGATCGGGCGCCGCTCCGCCGGGAACTCCTCGGGCCGCCCGAAGGGGTCGGCGCCGCCCTGCACGCCGAGCAGCGGCACCACGTCGGCCGCGCCCGCCAGTTCGTCGTAGCGGGACTTCTCCGGCCTGCCGGGCGGGTGCAGCGGGTAAGCCAGCGCGAGCACGGCGGCCGCGCCCAGCTCAGGCGCGGTGCGGCAGGCGACCCGGGCGCCCGCGCTGCGCCCGCCGGCCACCACCGGCAGCCCGGGCGCGGCCAGCCGCGGCCACACCGCCCGCCAGCCGGTGTCCAGGGTTTTCGGCGCCGGGGCGATCTTCTTCCCGGCGACCCGCCAGGGCTGCTCGACCAGCGCGACGCCCACCTCGCGGCCTGGCAGCGCCTCGGCCAGCGCGGCCAGGTCGCGGGCGGTGATGCCGCCGCCCGCGCCGTGCCCGAGGGCCAGTACGCAGCGGGCCCGGCCCGCGGGCCGGTGCCAGATGATCCGGGCCGGGCCCGCCGGGGTCTCGACGCTCTCTACGCTCTCGACGTCAGGGGTGTGCATCCCGCCAAGCCTGCCAGAGCGCCCCGGCCCGGGCGGCGCGGCCCGCAGGCCGTGCGTCGGAGGCGTGCGCCGGATCGGAAGCGCGCGTCAGATCAGAAGCGTGCGCCGGATCAGAAGCGCGCGCCGGATCGGAAGCGCGCGTCAGAAGAGCGTCTCCTCCTCCGGCGCCGCCAGCTCCGCGAGGAGTTCCGGCCCGTTGTTCCGCACGTTGCTGACCGCGGTGCCGACCGGGTGGGCCCGCAGCAGTCCCGCGGGCGGGGCGGTCAGCAGGCCCTGGAGCACCTCGGGGTCGCTGCTTCGCGGGTCCAGCCAGGCGTCCCAGCGGTCGGGGGTCATCATCAGCGGCATCCGCGGGTGGATGGCGGCGAGCGAGCGGGGGCCGGTCCCGTCGTATCCGGCCAGGTCGGTGCTCTCCGCCTCGGTGGTGAGCACCGTGCAGGTGGCCCACCAGGCGCGCGGGTGGCCGTCGGGGAGGGTCGTGTCGCGCCAGAACTCGTAGAGCCCGGCCATCGCGAAGACCGAGCCGTCGGCGGGGGTGACGAAGTAGGGCTGCTTGCGGGAGCGCTTCTTGCGGCCCTCCTCCTCCAGCTGCCGCTCCTGGACGCCGGTCACCCACTCGTAGTACCCGTCGGCGGGGATCAGGCAGCGGCGGGCGGTCAGCGCGCGGCGGAAGGACGGCTTCTCGGCGGCGGTCTCGGCGCGGGCGTTGATCATCCGCACCCCCACGTCGGGGCTCTTCGCCCAGGACGGCACCAGGCCCCAGCGCAGCGTCCGCAGCTGCCGGACCGGCTCCGGGGAACCGGAGTCACGCACAGGACGGTCGAGTATGACGGAGACGTCCTTGGTCGGAGCGACGTTCCAGTCGGGCGCGAGGGTCTCCTCCGGGTCCCACCGGTGGACCTCGAAGAGGTCGACGAGTTCCTCGGGTTTCCGGCTCGCCGCATATCGACCGCACATGGCTGCCACACTGCCACGACCACGGGCCCGGCCGACACCCCGGGCACGGCAGGGCCCGTCCCGGGCCGCGGGAGACCCGAGAGGAATGAGCACCGCATGAACGTCGCGAGCATCACCGAGATGTGGGACCGGCTGACCGGCACGCAGTCCGCCCCCTCGCACTGGCTGGTGGGGGCCACGGCCCTGGTCGCACTGGCCGCCGTGGTGGTGCGCGGTGCCTGGCACCTCACCCGCAACGCCGTGACGATCGCGCACGAGGGCGGCCACGGCCTGGTCGCCCTGCTGACCGGCCGCCGCCTCCAGGGCATACAGCTGCACTCCGACACCTCGGGCCTGACCGTCTCCAAGGGCCGCCCGCACGGCCCCGGCATGGTCTTCACCGCCGCCGCCGGCTACACCGCTCCCCCGCTGCTGGGCCTGGCCGGAGCCGGGCTGCTGACCGCCGGGCACATCACCGCGCTGCTGTGGGGCGCGACCGCGCTGCTCCTGGTGATGCTCGTCATGATCCGCAACGCGTACGGGGTGCTGACCGTGGTCGTCACCGGCGCGCTGTTCCTGCTGGTGTCGTGGCTGACGAACGCGCAGGTGCAGGCTGTGTTCGCGTACCTGGCGGTGTGGTTCCTGCTGCTGGGCGGGGTCCGGCCGGTCGCGGAGCTGCAGGGCTCCCGCCGCCGGGACCGCAGCGGTGCCTCGGACGCCGACCAGCTCGCCCGGCTCACGCACACCCCGGCGGCCCTGTGGCTGCTGCTGTTCTACGTCGTCGCGCTGTGCTCGCTGTTCGCCGGCGGCCGGTGGCTGCTGGTGCGGTGAGGCGGCGCCCTGAACGGCGAGCGGCCGGGAAAGCCGGCGGGCGGCACGGGGCACGGGGCCTTCGGGGGGTCCGTTGCGGGCGGACGGGCGGCAGAGGGTAGCGGCACCCTGTTTCCGGCGGGTTTCGCCGTATTCGTCGGCTCATCTCCCCTGACCTGAGCCACTAGGCTTGCTGCCCATGACCGACAGCACCCCGCAGACCGATCTGTGGCCGGCCCCGACCGCGCCCGCCGCCGTGGACGCCACCGTCCACGTGCCGGGTTCGAAGTCGGTGACCAACCGCGCCCTGGTGCTCGCCGCGCTGTCCGCGGAGCCCGGATGGCTGCGCCGCCCGCTGCGCAGCCGCGACACCGTGCTCATGGCGGACGCGCTGCGCGCGATGGGCGTGCAGATCGACGAAACGGTCAACCCCGACGGCGGCGAGGCATGGCGGATCATCCCCGCCGGGCTGTACGGCCCGGCCACCGTGGACGTCGGCAACGCGGGCACCGTGATGCGCTTCCTGCCGCCGGTGGCCTCGCTCGCCGACGGCCCGGTCCGCTTCCAGGGCGACGCCCGGTCCTACGAGCGCCCGCTGCACGGCGTGATCGACGCCCTGCGCGCGCTCGGCGCCCGGATCGACGACGAGGGCCGCGGCGCGCTGCCGATGACCGTGCACGGCGCCGGGTCGCTGTCCGGCGGCGCGGTGGACATCGACGCGTCGTCCTCGTCGCAGTTCGTCAGCTCCCTGCTGCTGTCCGGGCCGCGCTTCAACAAGGGCCTGGAGCTGCGGCACACCGGCGAGTCGCTGCCGTCGGTGCCGCACATCCGGATGACCGTCGACATGCTGCGCAAGGCCGGCGCCAAGGTGGACGCCCCCGAGGACGGCGGCACCGCCGGTGTCTGGCGGGTCGCGGCGGGCGCGCTGCTGGGCCGGGACCTGACGGTGGAGCCGGACCTGTCGAACGCGGCGCCGTTCCTGGCCGCCGCCCTGGTCACCGGCGGCCGCGTCACCGTGCCGGGCTGGCCGCGCGTCACCGCGCAGCCCGGCGACGCGCTGCGCGACATCTTCACCCGGATGGGCGGCTCCTGCGAGCTGACCGACCACGGCCTGACCTTCGCCGGCAGCGGCCGGCTGCGTCCGCTCGTCGCCGACCTGGGCGACGTGGGCGAACTGACCCCGGTGATCGCCGCGGTCGCCGCGCTCGCCGACGGCGAGTCCCGGCTGACCGGCATCGCCCATCTGCGGCTGCACGAGACCGACCGGCTGGCCGCGCTGGCCGCCGAGCTGAACGCCCTGGGCGGCGACGTCCACGAGACCGACGACGGCCTGGTGATCCGCCCCCGCGCGCTGCACGGCGGGGTCTTCCACACCTACGACGACCACCGGCTCGCCACGGCAGCCGCGGTGATCGGGCTGTCCGTGCCCGGCGTCGAGGTGGAGGACATCGCGACGACCGCGAAGACGCTGCCGGACTTCGCCGACCTGTGGACGGGCATGCTGGCCCGCCCGGGCACCGGGCCCGCGGGTCCCGGCGCCGGGCAGGGACGGAGCTGACCTCCATGCGCCGCTACGGCAAGAACCCCGACGAGGACGACGTCCGGGTCCGCCCGAACAGCCGGGGCACCCGCCCGCGCACCTCGATCCGCCCCAAGCACGAGGACGCCGCCGAGGGCATGGTGCTCACCGTGGACCGCGGCCGGCTCACCGTCCTGGTCGAGGACCGCGAGGTCACCGCGATGAAGGCGCGCGAGCTGGGCCGCAAGTCGGCGGTGGTCGGCGACCGGGTGGCCGTGGTCGGCGACCTGTCGGGCGCCAAGGACACCCTGGCGCGCGTCGTGCGGGTGGAGAAGCGCACCTCGGTACTGCGCCGCACCGCCGACGACACCGACCCCTACGAGCGGGTGGTGGTCGCCAATGCCGACCAGCTGGCCATCGTCACCGCGCTCGCCGACCCCGAGCCGCGCCCCCGGATGATCGACCGCTGCCTGGTCGCCGCCTATGACGCGGGCCTGACCCCGCTGCTGGTGCTCACCAAGTCCGACCTGGCGCCGCCCGAGCCGCTGCTGGAGACCTATGGCGCGCTCGACCTGCCGTACGTCGTCACCAACCGGGACGACTTCCTGACCGGCGGGGTGGAACAGGTCCGGCAGCGGCTGGCCGGGCATGTCACCGCGCTGGTCGGGCACAGCGGGGTGGGCAAGACCACGCTGGTGAACGCGCTGGTCGAGCGGCAGCGGACCACCGGTGTGGTCAACGCCGTCACCGGCCGCGGCCGCCACACCACCACCTCGGCGCTCGCGCTGCCGCTGCCCGGCGAGAACGGGTGGGTGATCGACACCCCGGGGGTGCGGTCGTTCGGCCTGGCGCACATCGACCCGTCGCGGGTGATCCAGGCGTTCCCCGACCTGGTGCCCGGCACCGAGGAGTGCCCGCGCGCCTGCTCGCACGACGAGCCGGACTGCGCGCTGGACGCCTGGGTGGCGGCCGGCCACGCCGAACCCGCCCGGCTGGACTCGCTGCGCCGCCTGCTGGCCACCCGCGAGCGCCACGAAGACGACTGACGGCGTGAAGCTCACCGCGGCACGCAGGCACTGACGGTACCCCCATCGGTTCCCCGCACCGTCTGTGTGATGATCGGCTCCGAACACACGCGTGCGACGCACAGCCCAACGCGGTACGCGGAACGACGGATACGGATACGGAGGCACCCGATGCCCTGGCTTCTCGTGGTGGTCGCGGGGCTCTTCGAGACGGGGTTCGCGGTGTGCCTGAAGCTGTCGCACGGCTTCACCAGACTGTGGCCGACGGTGGCCTTCTGCCTGTTCGCGCTCGGCTCGTTCGGCCTGCTGACCCTCTCCCTGAAGCGCCTCGACGTCGGCCCGGCGTACGCGGTGTGGACCGGCATCGGCGCGGCCGGCACCGCCATCTACGGCATGGCGTTCCTCGGCGACCTGGTCTCCGCGCTCAAGCTGGTGTCGATCTCGCTGGTGATCCTCGGCGTGATCGGCCTTCAGATCTCCGGCTCCTCGCACTGAGCCCGCGCGCCTGGGCCCGCCCGCCCGGATGGTCCTGACGCGACGTCAGTGCCGGTGCCGTACCAGCAGGCTGCGCACCATCCGCGCGATCCGCGTACACGCCTCCTCGTCGCTGCGCGCGGGCGCGACGACGTACGAGACGGTCAGGCGGACCGCCGTGTCGCCGGCCCACGCGAGCTCCGCGGCGGGCACCCGGGGCGCCGCGGCGGCAAGGCCCGCGGTGACCCGGGCCCGCAGCGCGTCGGCGAGGTCGGGCAGCGGCGGCAGCCGGGAGCGCGGGCCCTGGTCCCCGGCGAGCGCGGCCCGCACCAGGGGGCTGCGCCGGGCGCGGCCCAGCGTCCAGCCGGCCGCGGCCGCCATCCGGTCGCCGGCGTCGCCGCCGGCGCGCGCGGCCCGGGCCAGCACCTCGTCGAGCCCGGCGAGGTAGTGCTCGGCCTCGCGCCGCACCAGCGCGCGGCCGAGCCCGTCCTTGCCGCCGAACTCGTTGTAGAGGGTCTGCCGGGACACACCCGCGGCCGCGGCCACCTCGACCATCCGGACCTCGTTCCACGCCCGTTCGGTGAGCGCGGTGGACGCCGCTTCGAGGAGTGCTTCGCGCACGGTAGGCATCGTTGCCTCCCCAGTACCGCAGGCGTCGTGGGCGGCGGGCGTGCCGAGAAGGATCGGCGCGGGCGGGCACCCTGTCAAGGCCGCGCGGCGGGCGGCGCCGGTGGCGGTCGTGTGGCGGGGCCGTGGACGTGATGGCCCCGGACCTGGCGGAATCGATAGGTTCGGGCCATGCCCGATTACAACGACGACCTGCGGCTGGCCCATGTGCTCGCCGACGCCGCCGACGCCGCGACGATGGAGCGGTTCAAGGCGATCGACCTGAAGGTGGAGACGAAGCCCGACCTGACGCCGGTGACCGAGGCGGACAAGGCCGCGGAGGAGCTGATCCGCGGCCAGCTCGCCCGGGCCAGGCCGCGGGACGCGGTGCTCGGCGAGGAGTACGGCAGCGAGGGCGGCGGCGCCCGCCGGTGGATCGTCGATCCGATCGACGGCACCAAGAACTACGTGCGCGGCGTGCCGGTGTGGGCGACGTTGATCTCCCTCGCGGTGCGCGGCGAGGGCGGCGACGAGGTGGTGGTCGGTGTGGTGTCCGCGCCCGCGCTCGGCCGGCGCTGGTGGGCGGCGAAGGGCGGCGGCGCCTACACCGGGCGCAGCCTGTCCTCGGCGACCCGGCTGCACGTCTCGGGGGTCGGGCGGCTGGAGGACGCGTCCTTCGCGTACTCCTCGCTGTCCGGCTGGGAGGAGGCGGGCCGGCTGGAGGGCTTCCTGCACCTGACCCGCAACTGCTGGCGGACCCGCGGGTACGGCGACTTCTGGCCGTACATGATGGTCGCCGAGGGCTCGGTGGACATCTGTGCGGAACCGGAGCTGAGCGTCTGGGACATGGCGGCGAACGACGTGATCGTGCGGGAGGCGGGCGGCCGGTTCACCTCGCTGGAAGGCGAGTCGGGGCCGTTCGGCGGCAACGCGGCGGCGTCCAACGGGCTGCTGCACGAGGAGTTGCTGGGGTACTTGGGGCGGATCTGACCCTTGCACGGCGAGGGCACGGTGTGTAACCATGACATCACCCTCGCTTGTGAACTTGTGAAACCGTTCACGGAAGGCCCCCACGGCCCGCGCGGACGGTTCCACCCCCTGGAGGTCCCCCCATGCTGGTCAGCGACGCAATGAGCACGGTGGTACTCACCATCGGCCCCGCCCACACCCTCCGCCAAGCCGCCCGACTGATGTCCGCCCGCCGGATCGGCGCGGCCATCGTCCTCGATCCCGACACCTGCGGGCTCGGCATCCTCACCGAGCGCGACGTCCTCGACGCGGTCGGCGCCGGGCTCGACCCCGACCACGAGCACGCGCACGACCACACCACCACCGACGTCGTCTTCGCCGCACCGGCGTGGACGCTGGAGGAGGCCGCCTCCGCCATGGTCCGCGGCAACTTCCGGCACCTGATCGTGCTGGACGGCCGCGATCCGGTGGGCGTGGTGTCCGTCCGCGACATCATCCGCCTGTGGGCGCCCGCCCGCACCGCCGTCCCGGCCTGATCCCCACTCCGGCCCGACGCGCGGGCATAACGCGCGGACATGACCGGAGGGGGACCGGAGCCCCATGGCGTCCGGTCCCCCTCCGGTGTACGGTCAAGCGCCGGTTTCAGCCGCGGAGGGCCTGGACCGCGGCCTCCAGCCGCTTGCCGTAGTCGGGGTCCGCGGCGCGGAAGTTGCCGATCGCGCGCGCGACGATGTCCGCACGCGAGACCTGCGCGAGCGCGCCGGCGAGGTTGTCGATCAAGCGCGCCCTGGCGTCCTCGTCGAGCATCCGGTAGAAGTCCCCGGCCTGCACGAAGTCGTCGTCCTCGGCGTGCGCGGGCGCGGCGGCGTACTGCGTGGCGCCGGTGAGCGCGGTGGACTCCCACAGCGGGCGGCCGGTCTCGGCGGGGCCGCCGAAGCTGTTCGGCTCGTAGTTCCTCGCGCCCTTGTGGCGGCCGTCGTACAGGCGGCCGTCCCGGCCGTAGGTGCGCGCCGTCGTGGCGTGCGGGCGGTTGACCGGGAGGTGGTCGGCGTTGATGCCGACGCGGTAGCGGTGCGCGTCACCGTAGGCGAACAGCCGGCCCTGGAGCATCTTGTCCGGGGACGGGCCGATGCCGGGCACGAAGTGCGCGGGGCTGAAGACCGACTGCTCGACCTCGGCGAAGACGTTCTCCGGATTGCGGTTCAGCTCCAGGCGACCGATCTCGACCGGCGGGTAGTCCGCGTGCGGCCACACCTTGGTGAGGTCGAACGGGTTGAAGCGGTACGTCGCCGCGTCGGCGGCCGGCATCACCTGGACCTGCACGGTCCAACTCGGGTACGCGCCGCGCTCGATGGCCTCCCGCAGATCGCGCTGGTGCGAGTCCGGGTCGCTCCCGGCCAGCCGCGCGGCCTCGTCGGGGGCGAGGTTCCTGATGCCCTGGTCGGTCTTGAAGTGGTACTTCACCCAGAAGACCTCGCCCGCCTCGTTGCTCCACTGGTAGGTGTGCGAGCCGTAGCCGTTGAGGTGGCGGTAGGAGGCGGGGATGCCGCGGTCGCTGAACAGCCAGGTCACCTGGTGGGTGGACTCCGGGCTCAGCCCCCAGAAGTCCCAGACGTTGTCCGCCTCCTGGGAGCCGGTGTACGGGTCGCGCTTCTGGGTGTGGATGAAGTCGGGGAACTTCAGGGCGTCCTTGATGAAGAACACCGGGGTGTTGTTGCCGACGAGGTCGTAGTTGCCCTCCTCGGTGTAGAACTTCACCGCGAAGCCGCGCGGGTCGCGCACCGCGTCCGCCG
The DNA here is from genome assembly GCF_057708125.1 of Actinacidiphila sp. bgisy145. Classification (NCBI taxonomy): domain Bacteria; kingdom Bacillati; phylum Actinomycetota; class Actinomycetes; order Kitasatosporales; family Streptomycetaceae; genus Actinacidiphila; species Actinacidiphila sp. bgisy145. The sequence continues at coordinate 129,093 of NZ_JBYIRL010000004.1, read as the reverse complement.
AGCCGAGGTTGCCCGCCACGGTGGAGAACCGCAGGAACACCTCCGTCTCCTTGCCGACCTGCGACAGGAACGCCGCCCGGGTCCACTGCGACACGTCCCGGGTCAGCGTGAAGGTGCCGTACGCCCCGGCGCCGCGCGCGTGCACCACCCGCTCCGGGATGCGCTCGCGGTTGAAGTGGGCGAGCTTCTCCAGCAGGTGCTGGCTCTGCACCAGGACCGGACCGCCGGGGCCGGCCGTCTCGCTGTTCTGGTTGTCCGCGACGGGCGCACCCGACTCCGTGGTCAGCGGACCCGTCTCCTGAGCAGTCACCTGATGCCTCCCTGATCTCGCTTCGTCCCTCGGCCACCGCCGTCCTCACCATCGGTGCCGGACTCGATCCTACGATAGACATTGTCTAAGTCAAGACCTGAGTCATTCATGGATGAGATCCGCCCTCTGGACCCCGACTGTTAAGCTGGCACGCATGAGCGACCTGTTGGAACGACTGCGCGAGCGCGGCTGGCGCATGACCGCGCAGCGGAGAGTCGTCGCCGAGGTGCTCGACGGTGACCACGTGCACCTCACGGCCGACGAGGTGCACGCGCGCGCCATCTCCCGGCTCCCCGAGATCTCCCGGGCGACCGTCTACAACACCCTCGGCGAGATGGTGAGCATCGGCGAGGTCATCGAGGTCGCCACCGACGGCCGCGCCAAGCGGTACGACCCGAACGCCCACCGCCCGCACCAGCACCTGGTCTGCGCCAACTGCGGCACCGTCCGCGACGTGCACCCCACCGGCGACCCGCTCACCGCCCTGCCCGAGCAGGAGCGCTTCGGCTTCACCGTCTCCTCCGCCGAGGTCACCTACCGCGGGCTCTGCCCCGACTGCGCGTAGGGTCCGTCGTCCGGATCTCCGCGGCGTCGCGCCGCACCCCGATCAGCTCCGCCAGCCTGCGCACCGCCGGCTCGGTCCTGGTCCGCCCGATCCACAGCGTCTCCGGCGGCACCTCGTGCGGCACCCGCAGCAGCGCCTCGAACACCTCCCGGGCCACCCCGGAGTCCGGATCATTGGCCAACGGCCCGAGCAGCGGCACCAGTTCGCCGGGCCTGGCCAGCCGCCCCACCGCCCGCGCCGCGGCCCGGCGCACCCCCGCCCGCGGGTCCCGCAGCACCCTGGCCAGCAACTCCACGTCCGCGGCGTCCCCGCACTCCCCCAACCCCGCGGTGAGCCCCGCCAGCAGACCCGGCCCGGCGTCCGCGGACTTCACCGCCTTGCGCAACTGCTTGCGGTAGACCTCCGCGGGCGGCTCACCACGCTGGTAGAGCTTCCACCGCGCCTGCGCCCGCACCATCCTGGCCCGGTCCGCCAAGGGCGCCACCAGCCGCGTGGCCGGCACGTCCGCGGGCAGCGCCGAGACCGCCAACTCGCGCACCCCCGCGCCGCTCGCCCATAACAGCCGCCCGGCCTGCTCCGGGTCCAGCTCCAGCAGCCGCTGCGCACACATCCGCCGGCACGCCTGGTCCGCGTCGTGCAGCGCCGTACGCAGCAGGTCGCCGCGGACGTACTCCCCCAGGTCCAGCGCCAGTTCCACCCCGAAGCGGCGCACCCGCGGGTCGGGGTGCGCCGCCAGCGCCCGTACCGCCCGGCGCTGCGCCGGCTCGGCCAGCACCGCCCGGTACTCCGCGAGCAGCCCGCGCGCCCGCCGCCGCCCCGCGACCCGCAGCAGCACCCCGACGACCGCGGGCGCCTCGTCCGGCGCCGTCCGCGACCGCAGCGCGACCCGCGCCCCCGCGGCGACCTCCGGCACCCAGTCCGCCGCCCGCACCGCCAGCGCCGCGGCCGGCAACGGGCCCCCGAACGCGGCCAACGCCTCCACCGCCGCCTGCCGCACCCGCCCGTCCGCGTCCAACGCCCCCACCAGCCCGCCCAGCAGATCAGCCGGCAGAAAACCGGTCGGCCCCCGCCCCGCCACCCGCGCGACCCGGTCCAGCCGCGTCAGCAACTCCGCCGGCGCCCGCCCCAACGCCTCCACCGCCGCGGCCCGGCTCTGCGCCGGCCCCCGCACCGCCGCCTCCCTCAACCGCCCCCACAACACCCGCGCATCCTCATCCCGCCGCCCCTCCCGCACCCCCTCGCACCACGCACCCCACCGCGCCGCCTCCGCCGCCCACTCCGCGGAAACGCCCACCCCCGCTACCCGACGCCGTCTGCGCAGCAACCCCGCCTCCCGGCCTTGCGCGACTCTCCGCCCCCATCGTCCCGCCCCACCCGTCCCCCGACCAAGCAGCTTCACCCGGACTTTGCCCGAACAACACGTAAGCCCGAAAGCAGTTGCTTTCGGGCTTACGTCCTACGTGGTAGCGGGGACAGGATTTGAACCTGCGACCTCTGGGTTATGAGCCCAGCGAGCTACCGAGCTGCTCCACCCCGCGTCGTTGTGCCTTCACCATACCCCGCCCCACTCACCCCACCAAATCCATTCCCCCCGGCCCGCCAACGGACGGGGTCGTCAGGCGAAGCGCCGAGGCAGGGAATCGCGAAGCGCCCACCCACCAGCCGCGGAAGACCCGTCCCTGGCCCAGGGGCGCGTGGGGCCCCTCCCCGGCGAAGCTCTGGGGCAGAACGGCGCGACCAGCCCGCCCGCCGGCAGGTGGTCCGGGAGCCGGCGGCTGCGGGCAGCCCGGGTGGACCGCTCAGGCTCCTCACGCGGTGAGTTCGTGGGAGACCGCCGCCGTCAACCGCGCGGCGCGCTCCGCCACTTCGGGCGGCCCGCAGTCGATCGCCCGGGCACACCAGGACTGCGCGGCGGGCAGATCCCCGCGCCGCGCCGAGAGCAGCGCCATCCGCAGCGCCGCCCGCCCGTGCCCCGCCTCGGCCGCACGGGCCCACCACAGCGCGGCCTCGGGCTCGCTCCCCTCCCTCGCCAGCAGCAACCCGAGGTTGAACGCCCCGTTGCGCGAGCCGGCCTCGGCGGCGAGCCGGTACCAGTGCGCGGCCTCGACCACGTCACCGCGCTTGGCCGCCCCCATCCCGAGCCGCACCTGGGCGCGGCGGTGCCCCTGGCGCGCCGCCCGCTTGTGCCACTCCTCCGCCTCCCCAGCGGACTCCGCGGCACCCTCCTCGCGGCCGTCGAGCAGCGCGCCGAGCCGGAAGGCCGCCTCGGCGCTGCCGCCGCCGGCCGCGCAGCGCAGGTGGCGCTCCGCGGCGTGCTGGTCGCCCTCGCGCTGGAGGGCGATCGCGACCTGGAGCGCGGCCTCGGCGTGGCCGGCCGCGGCGGCGCGCTCGTACCAGCGCCGCGCGGTGGCGTCCTCGCCCCGGGAGGCATGCAGGATGCCGAGGTTGAAGGCCGCGTCGATGCTCCCGGCCTCGGCCGCCTTGGAGAACCACGGCTCGGCGCCGGCCGCGTCCCCGCGCTGGAGGAGCAGCACGGCGACCGCGTTGGCCGCCTCGCGGTGCCCGGCGTACGCGGCCTTGCGGTACCACTGCTCGGCCTGCGTGTCCCGGCCGTTGCCGGCGCAGAGCAGTCCGAGGTTGTACGCGCCGTTGACGTCGCCGGCCTCCATGGCGGTGCGGTACCAGCGCTCGGCGGTCTGCGTCTCGCCCTCCTGGGCGTGCAGGGCGCCCAGCGCGTTCGCCGCGTTGCCCTCACCCGCCTGGGCCGCGCGCCGCCACCAGGTGGCGGCCTGGTCGAGGTCGCCGGCGTCGCGCAGCAGGAAGCCCAGCGCGCAGGCGGCGCGCGCCTCACCGTCGCGCGCGGCCGTCAGGTACCAGTGCTCGGCCTCCTTGAGTTCGCCCCGCTCCTCCAGGAGCGTGCCGAGCCGGAGCGCGGCCCGGCGGTGCCGCTTGGCGGCGGCCTGCCGGTACCACTGCTCGGCCTCGCGCTCCTGGCCGCGGACCGAGCAGATCCGCGCCAGCCGGTAGGCGGCCTCGCGGTGGCCCTGTTCGGCGGCGACGCGGAACCAGCGCTCGGCGGCGATGTCCCGCTGGTGGTCGAGCAGGTCGGCGAGGGCGTACGCGCCCAGCGCGTGGCCGGCCTCGGCGGCCTGGCGCAGCCAGTAGTCGGCGCCGGGCTCGTCGCCGCGCTCGCGCAGGTGGCGGCCGAGGGCGTGGGCGGCGGGCGCGGAGCCGGCGACGGCGGCGATCCGCCACCATCCGGCGGCCTCGTCGGCGTGCCCGCGCTGGTGCAGCAGCAGGGCGAGGTTGTTGGCGGCGGCGCGGTCGCCGTCCCGGACGGCGCCCCGCAGGTAGGGCTCCGCCCCGTCGAGGTCGCCGCGGCGCAGCAGCAGGGTGCCCAGCGCGCTCATCGCCCGGGCGTCGCCGGCGTCGGCGGCGGCCCGGTGCCGGGCCTCGATCTCGGCCTCCTCGCGCATCGCGAGGGTGTCCTCGTCGGGCAGTTCGGTGAGCAGGGGCGGCACGGCGGTCGAGGCGTCGTCGGGTACGGGCGCGTCCTGTCCCGTGGACTCGCCGCTGCGGGGCGCCGGCAGCAGTCCGGCCACGGTCATGGCCTTACGGCCCGTCGGCTCCCGCTCCTCGCGGTTCTGACGAGTGTTCAGCAGTCCTGCACCGTCCCCCATAAGCCCCATCGTTGCACCACCTGTCAGCGGCGTACACCTGGTATACCGCACCCCGCTTGGTCACTTCGGCGTTTTATCGACTTCCCGACAAGACGCTAGACCAAACACCGTAAACCCGGGGTCACACGAATGAGTGAAGTGACCCGAACTTCCTTGACCGCACGCCTGGTTGCCATCCGCTAGACGCGGCCCTCGGCAACCGGCCTGCGGGCATGAAAAAACGGCCTGAGGTCCGTTGAGACCCCAGGCCGCCTTGGTAGCGGGGACAGGATTTGAACCTGCGACCTCTGGGTTATGAGCCCAGCGAGCTACCGAGCTGCTCCACCCCGCGTCGTTGTGGATCAACCGTACCACGGCGCGGGACGTCACCTGATCAGCCCGCCTTCGAAGGCGTGGCCGGGGACTTGGCGGGGTTGACGGCCGCCGCTCCGGCCGCCTCCTCCGCCCGCCGCGCCTCCTGGAGCGCCCTGCCCAGCCGCCGCTGGGCCGTGCCGTACGCCGTCCAGTCGTCCTTGCGCAGGGCCGCCTGCGCGTCGTCGTACGCCTTCTGGGCCTTCGTCAGCGCCGCCTCCACCCCGGGGTCCGCCGACGCGCCCGAGGGAGCCGCGGAGGAGCCGCCGGAGCCCTTCGCGGCGGCCTGCGCCGAAGAGGCCGGCTGCGTCGTAGATGTCGTAGGCGTTGTCGGCGTCGTCGGTGTTGGCGCCGGCGTCGCATCGCTGGTGCCGAACACCGCGTCCAGCGCCTCGTCGAGGGTGTCGTCGAAGGCGGTGCGCCCGTTGAAGCTGACGAACACCTTCTTCAGCAGCGGGTAGTCGATGTCCGCCCCGCGCAGGTAGACCGGCTCGACGTACAGCAGCCCGCCGTCCAGCGGCAGGGTGAGCAGGTTGCCGTACTCGACGGTGGAGTCCTTGCCGCGCAGCCGGGAGATCTGCTGGGCGTAGCCGGAGTCGAACTTGCTCTGCACCAGTCGCGGCCCTTCCACGGGGTCGTTCGTCGGCGTCTCCAGCAGCCGTATCGTCCCGTAGTCGGGGCTGGTCGCGTCGGAGTCCACCGCGACGAACGCCGCCAGGGTGCCGCGTTTCTTGGGGGTGAAGGTGGAGGTGAGCGAGAAGCGCGGCGTGCTCTGGCCGGGCATCTCCAGGCTCAGGTAGGACGGCGGCGCCGCCTTGCCCGACTTCGACGCGGAGTTGCCCGACACCTGCCAGACCTGGCTGCCGGTGGAGAACTGCGCGGCCTTGGTGACGTGGTACTGGGTGAGCAGTTGCCGCTGCACCGTGAACAGGTCCTCGGGGTAGCGCAGGTGCGCCATGAGTCCCGCCGGGATCGTGCTCTTGGACCGCACTGTGTGCGGGAACGCCTTCATCCAGGTCTTGAGCACCGGGTCCTGGGTGTCCCACTGGTAGAGCGTCACCTTGCCGGTGTAGGCGTCCACGGTGGCCTTCACCGAGTTGCGGACGTAGTTGACCTGGTGCTGCCCCGACCCCTGGCCGCCGCCGGCGCCGAGCGTCGTACGCGAGGAGTACGGGTACTCGTCGGTGGTGGTGTAGGCGTCGACTATCCACACCACGTGCTTGCCGACCACCGCCGGGTACGGGTCGCCGTCGACCGTCAGCCAGGGCGCGACCGCCTCGACGCGCTGCTTGGGGGTGCGGTCGTACAGGATCTGCGAACCGTGCCCGATGGCCCCCGAGTAGAGGATCTTCGGCTCGCCGAAGGTCACCGCGTACGCCGCCCTGGTGACCGGGTTGTCGAGGCTGACCCCGCCCTTGCCGCGGTAGGTGGTGGTCACCTCGTGCTTCTTGCCGGCGTAGTCCAGCTCCTTGGTGGGGCCGCCGACGATCGAGTACTGCGTGGTCTGCTCGCCGAAGTAGATCTGCTGGGTGTAGGAGCCGAGGTCCCCAGCGGTGGGCAGGCCCTGCTCGGTGTAGACCGGCTGCCCGGTGAGGTCGACGCCGCCGGCCGTACCGGAGCCCGCGGCGGCCGCGGTGTCCGCGGCGGTGCCGTTGCCGGTCACGGTGGTGCCTTCGGCCGTCACGACGCCGTAGCCGTGGGTGTACTTGAAGTGGTCGTTGATCCAGTTCTTCTCCGGGATGCCCTTCACGTTGAGCTCCCGGACGCCGACCACGGTGTCCTGCTCCCTGCCGTCCACCGTGTACCGGTCGACGTCCAGGGTGGCGGGGAAGGAGTAGTAGCTGCCGGACTGCTGGGTCTGCTGGAAGGCCGGGGAGACGACGTCGGGGTCCAGCACCCTTATGGAGGCGGCGGTTCCGGCGTCGGTGCGCAGCTTGGCGTCCGACGCCTTGCTGGTGCCCTTGTAGTCGGACTCCACGGTGCCGTCGATGCCGTAGGCGGCGCGGGTGGCGTCGATGTTGTGCTGGATGTACGGCGCTTCCTTGGCCGCCTCGTCGGGCTGGACCTGGAACTTCTGCACGATCGCCGGGTACAGGCCGCCGATCAGGATCGCGGAGAGCAGCATCAGGCCGAAGCCGACGGTCGGCAGCGTCCAGGTGCGGCGCCAGGGCGTGGTGAAGAAGAGCAGCGCGCAGATCAGCGCGATGCCGAACATGATCGTCTTCGCCGGCAGGTAGGCGTTGGCGTCGACGTAGCGCAGGCCGGTCCAGTCGTCGGTGGCCTTGATACCGCTGGACTTCACCGCCAGCGAGTAGCGGTCCAGCCAGTAGGCGACCGCCTTGAGCGCGACGAACAGGCCCAGCAGCACCGACAGGTGGGCCGTGGCGGCGGCGCCGGCCCGCGCGCCCGGGGAGGTGATCCGCAGCCCGCCGTACAGGTAGTGCACCAGCGTGGCGGCCACCAGGGACAGCACCAGGGCGGCGAAGCCGAAGGCCAGCAGGAAGCGGTACCAGGGCAGGTCGAAGGTGTAGAACGAGACGTCCTTGTGGAACTGCGGGTCCTTGGTGTGGAACGGCGTGGAGTTGGCGTACAGCAGCCACAGCCGCCAGTGGGCGGCGGCCGATCCGCCGGCGAGCAGCCCGGCCACCGTGCTGACGGAGAGCAGCACCCAGGTCCGGTACGGCGCGATCCCGGTGCGGTACCGGTCGAGGTTCTGCTGCTCGGCCGACATCGCGCCCGGCAGCGGGCGCAGCCGGTACGCCAGGAACATGTTCACGCCGACCGCCAGCGCCATCAGCAGCCCGAAGGTGCAGAAGAGCGCGGCCCGGGTGCCGGCCAGGGTGCGGAACACCGACGCGTAGTGCACCGACCGGTACCACAGCAGGTCCGTCCAGAAGCCGGCGAACATCACGAACGCGACCATCAGCACCGCCAGCACACCCGCGGTGACCAGCAGCGCACGTGCTCTGCGCGACGGGCGGCCGACGGGGAAGCGAGGTGCGAACGCCCCTCCGCCCGCGTCGCGTTCCGGCATGTCGAATACCACGGTGCGCACCTCGAACTGGTCGCTGGTCTCGGGTGCCCCGGGTCGGACCCCCATAGGGTGCAACTTCTCGACGCATTGGCCGGTTCCCGATTCCGGCCGGAGAAGGGGGAGGATACTGACATGTCCAACACTGCGACCGAAGGTGCGCCGCTCGCGGCGAACCCCCTGACCCGCGCCGTCCTGGAGATCGACACCTATGCGGCGGGCCTCGGCTGGGACCGGCCCGCGCGGCTGTTCGCCCTCGTCGACACCGCGCAGCTGCGCAGCCGCGAGCCCGCGCTCGCCGACCAGCTCGGGCTGGCCGACGCCGACTCCGCGGACGCCAGCCTGACCCCCATCGAGCAGGACGAGTTGCCCGCCGGCCAGGCGCTCGACGAGTTCCTGGCCACCATCGCCTGGCCGGATGTGATCGCGGGCTGCGCGCTCACCGTGGAGCGGCTGATGCTGCCGCCGTCGGCGGAGGCGGCGATCCCCGCCGGCCTCGACGGCAAGGCGCTGACCGCCTGGGTGGCGGCGCACCCCGAGCGCCAGGAGGTGCGGATGACGGTGGGGGTGCTGCGTGACGGCAGCCGCGAGTCGGCGGTGCGGCTGCGCGAGAAGGACTCCGCGACGGAGGTGCTGACCGGCAAGGACCTGGTGCCGGGGCTGGCGGACGCGCTCAGCGCCACGTTCGAGGAGTAGGGCCCGGGGAGGGCGCCACCGCACCGGCGGCCGGTGCCCTGGAGGCCGGCGCCCTGCCGGTCAGCTCTTGCAGCTCGGCAGCTTCGAGGTGGCGCCGCTGCGGATGTCCTTGAGCGCCGCCATGGCGTCGTCCAGGGTCTTCACCTTGACCAGGGTGAGGCCGCTGGGGATGTCCTTGGCGGCCTCCTCGCAGTTGTCGGCCGGGGTGAGGAAGTACTTCGCGCCCTTGTCGCGGGCACCGATCGTCTTGAGGCTGATGCCGCCGATCGGGCCGACGTTCCCGTTGTCGTCGATGGTGCCGGTGCCGGCCACGAACGCACCGCCGGTGAGGTCCTCCGGGGTGAGCTTGTCGATGATGCCGAGCGCGAACATCATGCCCGCGCTGGGGCCGCCGACGTCCGCGAGCCGGATGTCGATGGTGAACGGGAACAGGTGCTCCACGCCCGCCGTGATGCCGACGACCGCGCGCTTGGTGCCGGTGTCGTCGGAGGTGCGGGTGGTGATCGTCACCTGCTGGACCGGCGGCGACTTCTTCTTGACGTCGGCGGCCCGGACCACGGTGAACACGGTCTTCTCACCCGGGGAGTGCTTGGTCACGAAGGTCGCCACCTGGTCGGCCGCGCTGACCTGGTGGCCGTCCACCGCCTTGATCACGTCGCCGGCGTGCAGCAGGCCCTCGGCCGCGCCGCCCTTGACCACGCTGGAGACGATCACCCGGGACTGCACGGGGATCTTCAGCTCCGCCAGGGCGGCGACCTTGGCGCTGTCCTGGGACTGGCTGAACTCCTCCGCGTTCTCCTGGTCGGCCTGCTCGGCGGTCTGGCCCTGGGGGTAGATGGTGTCGTGCTCGACGACCTTGTCGTCGTGCCGGGCCCAGCCGAGCACCGCCTCCACGAGGTTCATCCGGTAGTCGGCACCGGTGACGCGCACCGTCGTCATGTTCAGGTTGCCGGTGGTGGGATACGTCTTGTGGCCGGAGATGTCGATGACCTTGTCGCCGCCGTAGCTGCCCAGGGTGTTCACCGTCGGCCCGGGTGACATCTCCGCGTACGGCGTCGGGGTCACGAGCGCCACGCACAGCAGCGCTATCAGCGTCAGGGTCGAGGCGAGGAGCGTCGCGGTGCGGCGTGACATGCCCCGACCCTACGGGACCGGTCCGACAACCGGCCCGCGGGGTGAGTCCCCTTCTCCGTCCACGACGACGTCCCTGTCGGCCGCGCGCACAGGGGCGCCGGCGGCCGCGCTCGGCACCACCGCGGTGGCCTGCATGGCCTGCCGGAACCGCTCGTATCCGGCGAGCGAGGCACCGTCCCCGGTGCGGCGCCGGCGGACGGCCCAGCGGGCCCAGATGGCGGCGGCGACCGCCGCGGCCACCGGAATGAGCAACCAAGTGAGTGCTGCCACTGCGAACTCCCCGATCCCGTATGGCCCAAACGAGGTTAATCAGACCTATGAGCAGATTAACCACGCGGTAGGTCAACGTTCGGCCGGGGCGCGGGGTTACGCAACCGGAACTACCACTAACGGGCGGTGCCCGGTGGTCCCGGCCGACAGGAGCCCCTGGTGCCGAGGGGCGCTACGCGCCGACCCAGGTCTGCTCGCCGTCGGAGAACGTCTGCTGCTTCCAGATCGGCACCTCGCGCTTGAGGTCGTCGATGAGGCGGCGGCTGGCGGCGAACGCCTCGCCGCGGTGCGCGCAGGCGACGGCGACGACCACCGCGATGTCCCCGACCCGCAGGTCGCCGACCCGGTGCACGGCCGCGAGCGCCCGTACGGGGAAGTCCGCGGCGACCTTCTCCGCGACCCGGCGCAGCTCCGCCTCGGCGGTGGGGTGCGCGGAGTACGACAGGCCCGTCACCTGGGCGTCGGGGCGGCCGTCGTGGTCGCGGACGGTGCCCACGAACAGCGCGGTGCCGCCCGCGGCGTCGTCACCGACCGCGGCGAGGACCTCGTCGACCGACAGGGGCGTGTCGCGGATCGCGAGGAGCCGTACGGCGGGCAGGACTCCGCCCAGGGGCGCGGACTGCGACGGACCGGCCGACTCGCCGGGCGTACCGAACACGGGTGCCATGCCTTTCATCCTGCCTCACAGTCCGCGGCGGCGGCGTGCGCTGCGCACCACGGCCGCCGCGCCGATCAGGGCGACGGTCGCGCCCGCGGCGCCGAGGGTGGTGGCGTCCTTGCGGCCCAGGCGGCGCCCTGCGACGGAGTTGCGCCCCTCGACCTCGGCGAGCAGTTCGGCGAGCACCTCCTCGTTGGACCACTGGGGCCGCCACCCCGCCTCGTACAGCTTGCGCCCGCTGACCACCCAGGGGTGCATGGTGTAGGCGAGATCCCCGGCGGGCGAGGGGGTCAGGCCCAGGCGGTGCAGCCGGGACGCCGCGCCGAAGGCGACCGCGGCCGGCAGCTCCATGCGGCGGATGCCGGACAGCTGCTCGATCTCCTCCTGCTCCAGCCAGCCGTCGCAGCCGACCGCCATCTCGCCGTCGACCTTCTCCAGCACCGCGAACTCCAGCGCCGACACCAGGTCCTCGACGTGGCAGAACTGCCAGCACGGGCGGCTGCCGGCCACCACCAGCAGCCGGGGCGACTCGAAGTAGCGGGTCAGCGCGGTGTCGGTGTCGCCCACCAGGACCGCCGGGCGCAGGATCGTCACATTGAGGCCCGGGTGGGCGCGCGGGGCGCGCCGGCCCAGCCGCTCGATCTCCAGCAGGTCGTCCACGAAGCTCGCCTCGGAGGTGGCGCGCAGCGGCGCGTCCTCGGCGAGCGGCACGTCGTTGTCGGCCTGGGCGCCGTAGACCATCGCCGAGGTGCACAGCACGACGCGGTGCACCCCGGCCGCGGCGGCCGCGGTGAGCACGGTCTGGGTGCCGCGCACGTTGAACGCCGAGCGGGCCTTCGGGTCGGACTCCAGGTCGAGGTCGAGCGCCAGGTGCACCACGACCGACGCGCCGCGCAGCTTCTCGGCGATCGCCGGGTCGCGTACGTCCAGCACCCGCCAGGTCGCCCCGGGCACCTCGCCGCGCCGCTCGTCGATCGCGACGACCTTCCTGACCTGGTCGGACTCGGCGAGCCGCAGGGCCAGCGCGCGCCCCACCCCGGAAGCCGCGCCAGTGATCGCGACCACCGGCCCGGACCCGGCCCGACCGGGACTCCGCTCTGGGCGAACGTGTGCTTCTGGGGAACTCACCGGGTGTCTCCCACGGTTGTCTCAGATACGTACAGCGCCATCCTGCCGGACAGGTGTCTACGCTGGAGGTAGAGCCCACCACACCGGGCCCGGTGTGCGAGAGTTCCTGCTCCGCCGCACCGGCGACGGCCGGGGGGCAGGCCCGACCACGAACCGGCCCCCGACACAGCCCATCACGACACAGATCCGAGGAATCCCGTGAGTGACATCCCATTCGGATTCGGCGTCCCTCCCGAGGAGCCCGAGGACGGGGACGAGGGCAAGCAGCCCAAGGGCGGCCAGCCGAACCCCTTCGGCTTCGGCGGCGCCGGTCCTTTCGGCGCGGGCGGCGGCGACAACCCGTTCGCGGCGATGTTCGGCTCCATGAACCCTGGTGACCTGGGCGCGGCCTTCCAGCAGCTCGGCCAGATGCTCTCCTATGACGGCGGCCCCGTGAACTGGGACATGGCCAAGGACATCGCCCGCCAGACCGTCGCCCAGGGCACCCCGGACGGTGTGAAGGACGCGACCGTCGGCCGCACCGACCGCGACTGGGTCCAGGAAGCGATTCGCCTGGCCGACCTGTGGCTCGACGGCGTGACGTCCCTTCCCTCCGGCGCGGGCACCGCGGTGGCCTGGAGCCGCGCCGAGTGGGTCGAGGCGACCCTGCCGGTGTGGAAGGACCTGGTCGACCCGGTCGCCGAGCGGGTGGCCGGCGCCATGGGCGACGTGCTGCCCGAGGAGATGCAGGCCATGACCGGGCCGCTGCTCGGCATGATGCGGTCCATGGGCGGCGCGATGTTCGGCTCCCAGATCGGGCAGGCGCTCGGCACCCTGGCCGGCGAGGTGGTCGGCTCCACCGACGTCGGGCTGCCGCTCGGCCCGTCCGGGAAGGCCGCGCTGCTGCCGGCCAACGTGGCCGCGTTCGGCGACGGGCTGGGCATCCCGCAGGAGGAGGTGCGGCTCTACCTGGCGCTGCGCGAGGCCGCCCACCAGCGGCTGTTCGCCCATGTGCCGTGGCTGCGCGCCCACCTGTTCGGTGCCGTCGAGGGATACGCGCGCGGCATCAAGGTCGACACCGCCCGCCTGGAGGAGGCGGTCGGACAGCTCGATCCGACGCAGCCCGAGCAGCTTCAGGAAGCACTGCAGCAGGGCATGTTCCAGCCCGAGGACACCCCGGCGCAGAAGGCCGCGCTGGCCCGGCTGGAGACGGCGCTCGCGCTCGTCGAGGGCTGGGTGGACGCGGTCGTGCACGAGGCCGCCGCGCCGCACCTGCCGTCCGCGGGCGCGCTGCGGGAGACCCTGCGCCGCCGCCGGGCGAGCGGCGGGCCGGCCGAGCAGACCTTCGCCACCCTGATCGGCCTCGAACTGCGGCCGCGCCGGCTGCGCGACGCCGCCCGGCTGTGGGCCTCGCTCGCCGACGCCCGCGGCGCCGAGGGCCGCGACGGGCTGTGGGCACACCCGGACATGCTGCCGACCGCGGCCGACCTGGACGACCCCGACGGCTTCGTGCACCGCGACTCGCTGGACTTCTCCGAGCTGGACAAGCTGCTCGGCGAGGCCGCCGGCGGCGCCCCCACGAGCCTGGACAAGGGCGCCACCGGCCCCGCGGGCGAATCCGCCGACCAGGCCCCCGAGCAGCCGGAGAAGCCCGCACCGGGCCAGGACGGCGGTTCCGCGGGCGGCGGCAAGCCCGCCGAGGGCTCCGGCGACGAGGACGGCGACAGCGGCAAGTGAGCACCCTGCACAAGGACGCGGTGGGCGTCCTGGAGAACTGGCACGCCCCCGACGCCGGCCAGGACGAGCTGCGCCACGCGTACCTCGCGCACCTGGCCGCCCACCCGGACGGCATGGGCAAGCCGTGCAAGGACGGGCACATCACCGGCAGCGTGCTCATCCTGGACGCCGAGCGGCAGCATGTCCTGCTGACCCTGCACGCCAAGCTGAGGACATGGCTCCAGACCGGCGGGCACTGCGAGCCGGAGGACCTGTCGCTGTCGGGCGCCGCGTTGCGCGAGGGCACCGAGGAGTCCGGCATCCAGGGGCTCGACCTCCTGGTGCCCGGCCCGGTGAACCTCGACCGCCACCTGGTGCCGTGCGCCTGGCACTTCGACGTGCAGTACGCGGCGGTGGCGCCCCCGGGTGCCACCGAGGCGGTCAGCGACGAGTCGCTGGCGCTGCGCTGGTTCAGCTTCGACGAGGTCGCGGAGCTGCCGGACCGCTCCGTCCGCACCCTGATGGCGCGCACCTTGGCGCTGCTGTAGGCAGCCGCCGGCGCAAGCCGAAAGGTAAGGGGCGCCGTCTTGGGACGGCGCCCCTTACCTGTTGCTGCGACGGTTTTCGCGCGGCCGAAGCCGTCAGCGGCCGCCCCACGCGTTGCCCTGGTTGCCGCCCTGGGCCCCGATGCCGTACTGGCCGCGCAGCCCGTGCAGTTCGACGTTCTGCGGCGGCATCATCTCGCTGGGCTGGACCAGGACGTAGCCCTGGCCGACGAAGTTCAGCTCCCAGCCCTCGCCGGTGTTGCCGCGCCGCCGGAAGACCGACGAACTGCTCGTCTGCGCCTGCATCTGGACCCGCAGCGACGTCGACCAGGCGACGACCGCGTCCGCGTCGCAGGACACGTACGTCTCCGGGGTGACCGGGAGCATCAGCGGCTTGCCCGAGGTCATCAGGGCCACCTTGCCCTGCCCGGCGATCGCGACGTTGTACTGCCCGGTACCGGCCATGCCGTACTGGCTGTCGACCGCGACGACGTCCCAGTGCAGCCCGGAGTCCAGGGCCAGGACGTAGGCGCTGTCGACGGTGATCCCGTCGTGGTCGACATCCAGGATGTGGATCTGCTGGGCGAGGTTCGCGAGGTACACGGTGCCCTGGCCGGAGCAGCGCATCAGGTCCAGTCCCTCGCCGGTCGCCCGCGCGGCGCGACGCTGGTGGTGCGGCTGGTACTCCCCGTCGAACTCGACCATGCCCTGGTAGGCGACCATCGCGCCCTTGCGCGCCAGGCAGTCCGGGCCGGTGTTCCCGTCGAGCCGGACCCGCAGCAGGTAGGAGTTCTGGAGGCTGTAGTGGTCCTGGTTCTGGACCTCGGTGAAGGCGAAAAGCGGGCTCTGCATGATGTGTTCGCTCCCCCTCAGCCCCGGGCCCGGAGCCGGTCGGTACTGTCCTCGCTGGGCTGGACGACCACGAAGCCCTGGCCGGAGAAGGCGATCTGGAACGCCTCGCCGCTGCCCCGCCCGATCAGCGACGACGCCTTGAAGCTGCGCTTGGCCTTCATCTTCAGCCCCGACGACCAGGCCACCAGGGCGTCCGGGTCGACATACGTCTCGTCGGCGCCCGAGCCGCAGTCCACCACGATCGGGGTGCCGCGCGAGGTGATCGCGACCCATCCGGTGCCGGTCACCGCCACGTTGAACAGGCCCTGGCCGGCGAACTTCGCCAGCCCCTTGACCCGTTCGACACCCCACTGCAGGTGGGCGTCGAAGGCCAGGAGGTTGGTGCCGTTGACCGACACCGACTCGTCGGCGAGGTTGAGGCAGACCACGTCGGCGCCGTAGTCGGCCAGGTAGAGCAGGCCGTCGCCGCTGCACTTCATCACCGGCGCGCTCTCACCGGTCAGCCAGGACGCCGCCATCTGCCGCACCGCGGGCGGGTTCGCCTCGTACTGGATGAAGCCCTCGTAGGCGATCATCGACCCGGTCCTGGCGTACAGGTCCTGGCCGGTGGCCATGGCGACCTTGAGCATGGACGAGCCGTGGTTCTCCATGCGGGCGGTGACCGGCCTGGGGGCGTAACCCGCGATCATCTGCTGGTCCATGGCGGGTCACACCTCGTAGGGCTGGACGACGATGAAGTTGCCGGGGGCGCCGCGGAACTGGAGGTTCACGGTCTCGCCGCTGTGCCCGGGGTAGGCGCTCCTGCGCAGCCGCACCTGGCTGGAGACGATCACCTGGGAGCCTGCCGACCAGGCGACGATCGCGTTGCTGTCGGCGTAGGTGGTCGGGGTGACCGGCAGGACCACCGGGGTGCCGTGGGTCTTGACGACCACGGTGCCGGTGCCCTGGAACTGCATGGTGAACAGCGCGCCGCCCGGGATGCCGTGGCCCTCGATCCTGCGCACCTCGTGCTGGAGGCCCTCGTCGAAGGCGAGCACGTTCTCCGCGGAGACGCAGATCGCGTCGCCCTGCAGCTCCACCGGGTGCAGGTAGGAGGCGTTCTCCGCGAAGAAGACCTGGCCGGCGCCGGTGCAGCGCATGAGCTGCATCTCCTGGCCGGTCATGTTGCCGACGACTCGGCCGCGGAAGCCCGCGCCCTTGTAGCCGAAGTCGACCCTGCCCTGGTAGAGCACCATGGCGCCCTGCCGGGCCAGCACCGGCTGCCCGTCGCCCTGGCCGAGGTCGGCGCGCATCATCTTCGGGTTCTGCTGCGTCCAGCGCCGACCGGTCGGCTGCTCGCGGTACTTCTGCATGGACACGGAGATGCCCGCGGCCAGGGTGGGTGTCTGCGGCACCGCGTATCCGCCCGGGGCTCCCGTCGGCGGGCCCGGCGGGCCGGGCTGCCCCGGGAAGGGCGGCGGGGTGGCCTGGCCGGGGAAGGCGGGCGGTGGGGACGGGGGCGGTACCTGGCCGAAGGGCGGTGCCTGGGCCGGCGGCGGGGTCAGCGGCCCGACCATGGTGGGCGCCTGGTGGATGGAGGGGGCGGCGGCGCCGGGCAGCGGCGGCGGGGTGCCCGCGGCGGGCCCGGGCGGCGGGGTGCCGAACGCGGGCGCGGGAAGGGGCGGGGGCGTCGGCGCGGGAGCGGGTGCCGGTGCGGGTGCCGGGGCCGGAAGCGGCGGCGGGGTGGCCGCGGCGGGTCCGGGCGGCGGCGCGAAGCCGGGGGCGGGGGGCGGTGCGCCGCCGGGCGGGGCGAACCCCGGGGCGGCCTGCGGTTCCTGGGCGGCTGGCTCGTCCTCGGCGACCTCGCCGCCGAAGTTCCGCAGCAGCGCCTCCAGCCCGCCGTCGAAGCCCTGGCCGACCGCGGCGAAGCGCCACACGTCCTTGAGGTAGACGTCGGCGAGCATCACCGCGCGCTCGGTGCTGAACTCCGCGCCGGTGAAGGGGTACCGCGCGACCTCCTCGCCACCGGCGACCAGCCGGATGTAGCCGGGCGAGATCTGCGACATCTGCCCGTCGCCGTCGATGGTGGCGGTGAAGGACAGCTTCCGCACGGCGTCGGGGACCTTGTCGAGGGTGACCCGGAAGGACTCGGTGTCCCCGGCCTGCGCGCCCAGCAGCTGGATCGATTCCTCCGGCGACTTCGGCTGGTTGAAGAACACGAAGTAGCGGTCGTCCGAAAGCCGCTCGTCGGCGTCGAGCCCGAAGCAGCTGATGTCGAACGTGAGGCCGGGAGCGGTGATCTGCACGCCCACGTAGAGATCCCTGCCCGCGGTCAGATCACTGATCCTGGCCTTGTGGCCACGTTGGAACTCCCTGGCCATGCGCGAACTTCCCCCATTTCCGCCTGTCGTCCGGCTCGGCGCGCCGCTGTGCACACACCCTGCGTCCCGGTGCGTTGCGTCAGGCTAACCGCTTGCACCGGAAGCGGCCATCACCGGCCCGTACCAGCCAGGTACCGGTGCGGTCCCGGCGGTGTCAGTCCTCGCTCGGGGCGGGCGCGTGCGGCAGGCGCTCGGCGGCGACGACCCCTTCGAGGAAGCCGCGGGCGCGCTCGGTGCGCGGATAGTTCTCCAGCAGCTTCCAGAACCGCGGGCCGTGGCCGGGCACCAGCAGGTGCGCGAGCTCGTGCAGCAGCACGTAGTCGATGACGTACTCGGGCATGCCCTGGAGCCGGTGGGACAGGCGGATGCTGCCCTCGGCCGGGGTGCAGGAGCCCCAGCGGGAGTTCTGGTTGGTGACCCAGCGCACGGTGTCCGGGACGGCCCGGGCGTTCAGGTACTGCTCCGACAGGCGCGCGGCGCGGGCGGCGAGCTCGTCGTCGCCGGGCATCCGGCGGCTCTCCTGCGCGGCGAGCTTGTCCAGCATCACCGTCACCCAGCGCTGCTCCTCCGCCGCGGACATCCGGGCCGGCAGCAGCACGATCGTACGGTCGCCGTCCCGGTAGGCGGACACCGTACGGCGGCGGCGGGCGCTGCGGCGCACCTCGACCGGGCCCGTCACGGCCGGCCCGCCCGGCCCGCCGGACTCGCCCGCCCGGGTGCCGCGGGCGGGCTGGTCTGCGATGTCATGGGCAGGGTCAGCGGACACAGCTCGACGTTACCCGCTGTACCCGGCGAAAGTCCCGCCTCCAGGCCGGTTGCCCCGCTCATCACCTCGTTTTGTGCTCATCTTGAACGACTATTCCTCACAGCCTGTGGACAACTTTCGCCGGGTCGAGCGCGCTTTCGGGCACAGTGGAGCCAGCGGTCACCGAGAGTGATCGGTTGATTCGGTCGTGGTGGGTCCGGGCGGGCTTGCGGAGACGGGCGCGGTGGCGTGCCCGGGTCGGCCCGGTCCTGCCCGGCGGGTGGAGAGGGCGGAGCCATGCGGTTGATGTTGAAGAGCGCGCTGCGCAGGAGCTGGCGGGACCAGGAGTGCGTGCAGTTCGGGGTGGACCCGGAGCGGGCGGTGGTGCTGGAGCCGGTGGACGGCCCGGCGGCCGGCTTCCTGTCGCTGCTGGACGGCACACGCAGCGCCGACGTGCTGGCCCGCGAGGCGGAGGCGCTGGGGCTGGGGCCCGACCGGGTCCGCAGGCTGCTGGGCATGCTGGCGGAGGGCGGCGTGCTGGACGACGCCTCGGCGCACGCCGACCTGTCCGGGGCGCTTCGGCACCGCACGGACATGCTGGACCGGCTGCGCCCGGACCTGGCCGCCTTGTCCGTGGTGCACCCGGCCCCGGGCGAGGGCGCGCTGCGGATACGGCACCGGCGCGCGTCGCGGGTGCGGGTGCTGGGGGCTGGGCGGGTGGGCGCGGCGGTGGCGGCGGTGCTGTCGGCGGCGGGAGTCGGCTCGGTCGACGTGGCCGACACCGGTCGGGTCGAACCCTGGGACATCGGCCCGGCGGGCTTCCCGGCCGACCAGGTGGGTGAGCGGCGGGACGCCGCGGGGCGCGGTGTGGTCCGCCGGGCGGCTCCCGGAATGCCCCGCGGGCACGGCCGGGCCGGACCGGACGCCGGCCCGCGCCCGCCGGGCACGGTCGTCGTGGTCGCCCCGCGGGAGGGCCTGCTCGCGTACGCGCCCGACGTGGAGGACGCTCGCCGGCTGGTGGCCTCGGGCGTTCCGCACCTGTACGCGGGGGTGCTGGAGGGCACCGGACTGGTCGGGCCGCTGGTGCTGCCCGGGTGGAGCGGCTGCGGCGAGTGCCAGGGGCTGGCGCTGGCCGATCGGGACCCAGCGCTGCCCCGGGTGCTGGCGCAGCTGCGGTCCGGGCGCCCGTCGGCGGTGCCGGCCTGCGACATCGCGCTGGCCACGGCGGTGGCGGGGCTCGCGGCGGCGCATGTGCTGGCCTATCTGGACGGGCGGCTGCCGCCGAGCGCGGGCGCCCGGGTGGAGCTGTCGCTGGCTCGGCTGTCCACCCGGGTGCGGGCGCTGGTGCCGGACGACCGGTGCGGGTGCGGGGCGGCGGAGCGGGACCGGCCCGCCGACGCGCCGGAGGGCGGAGCGGATGCGGGAGGAGGGGTCGCGAAGGCCGGGCCGGAGCCGGGTGCGGGCCCGCCGGGCGGGGTCTGCGCGGGCCCGCGGGGCGGGGCGGAGGCGGCCCGGGACGGCGTTCCGCGGTCGATCGGCGCTGATCGGCACGGTCCGCCGGCGGCGGAGGGAGGCACAATGGCCATGTGACCGACGGGAAATGAGGGGGCGCATGTCTGATCTTCCGCGCAAGGCGGTGACTCGCACCGCGAAGCTGGCCGCGCTTCCTCTGGGCTTCGCCGGGCGGGCCACGCTCGGGCTGGGCAAGCGGCTGGGCGGCCGGCCGGCCGACGAGGTCGCGACCGAGTTGCAGGAGCGCACCGCGGAGCAGCTCTTCAAGGTGCTCGGTGAGCTGAAGGGCGGCGCGATGAAGTTCGGGCAGGCCCTGTCGGTCTTCGAGTCGGCGCTGCCGGAGGACGTCGCGGGACCGTACCGGGCGGCGCTCACCAAGCTCCAGGAGGCGGCGCCGCCGATGCCGGCGCGCACCGTGCACCGGGTGCTGGCCGAGCGGCTCGGCAAGGACTGGCGCTCGCTGTTCACGTCCTTCGAGGACACCCCGGCCGCGGCCGCGTCGATCGGGCAGGTGCACCGGGCGGTGTGGAGCGACGGCCGCCAGGTCGCGGTGAAGGTCCAGTATCCGGGGGCCGGGGACGCGCTGCTGTCCGACCTGTCGCAACTGGGCCGGGTGGCACGCCTGTTCGGTCCGCTGGTGCCGGGGATGGACGTGAAGCCGCTGCTGGCGGAGTTGCGGGCGCGGATCGCGGAGGAGCTGGACTACGAACTGGAGGCGGCGGCCCAGCACGCGCACGCGCGGGAGTTCGCCGGGGACCCCGACGTCGAGGTGCCGGACGTGGTGCACCAGGCGGACCAGGTGCTGGTCACCGAGTGGATGGGCGGGGTGCCGCTGTCGGAGGTGATCGCGGACGGCAGCCAGGAGATGCGGGACCGGGCCGGGCAGTTGCTGGCGCACTTCCTGTTCGCCGGCCCGGCCAGGACCGGGCTGCTGCACGCCGACCCGCACCCGGGCAACTTCCGGCTGCTCACCGACGACGGCCCGGCGGAGGGCTGGCGGCTGGGGGTGCTGGACTTCGGCACCGTGGACCGGCTGCCGGAGGGGCTGCCGCTGCCGATCGGCACCGCGCTGCGGTTGGCGCTGGCGGGCGACGCGGACGAGGTGTACCGCATGCTGCGCGCGGAGGGGTTCGTCAAGCCGACGATCAAGCTCGACGCGGAGGCGGTGCTGGACTACCTGCTGCCGATCATCGAGCCGGCCGGGCAGGAGGAGTTCCGGTTCGACCGGGCGTGGATGCGGGCGCAGGCGGCCCGGATCGCCGATCCGCGCTCGCCGGCCCACCAGTTGGGCAAGCAGTTGAACCTGCCGCCGTCGTATCTGCTGATCCACCGGGTGACGCTCAGCACGGTCGGGGTGCTGTGCCAGCTCGGCGCCCAGGTGCGGCTGCGCGCGGAGCTGGCGGAGTGGCTGCCCGGGTTCGCCCCGAAGGACACCGCGCCGCCGGAGTGAGCTACCACCAGGTGGAGTCGAGGCGTCCTTCGATGCTGCGCAGGTGCCGGCGGACGCAGGTGTCGCAGAAGTAGCGGCGCCGGCCGTTCTCGACGGAGCAGGCCCAGCTCAGCGGAAAGGTATCGGCAACGGTGCCGCAGCGGCCGCAGGTCGTACCGGATGCGGTGCGGGTGGTCGCGCCGGGCGCTGTGCCGGTCGCCGTCGTGGCCTGATCGGGTTTGTGATCCACCGGTTGACGGTACCTCCGCGGGAGGGGGCCGCGCCGCGGCAACGCACCGCGGGACCGGCCCTGGTCGGGCCGGTCCCGCGGGATCGTAGGTGGTCAGTGCCGTTGCACAGGTGCCGGGGGGCCGTTACTGCATCCCGGCTACCCGCGCGCGGGCGTGGGTGGTGGTGCGCGTTACTGCATGACCGCCATGGCCAGTGCGCGGCGGGCGCGCAGCGAGGCGCGTTCGGCGCGGCGCTGGAAGCGGCGGGCGGCGATCAGGTGCTGGGACCTGCGTTCGCGTTCGGCCTCGCGCAGCCGGTCCTGCATATGGGCACGTGCCAGGGCTTCTGGCATGAGTTGCATTTCGAGGTTCCTGTTCTGGGTCGACGCCATGGCGTCGGAGGTGCGTGCGGGCTGATCGGTGCGGGGAGTTGTCATCGGGGCCTGATTCTTGGAGTCGCGGTGCTTCGGGTCGTGCGTCAGGGGCCGGTCGATCGTGCCGGGCCGGGCGCGGAACACGGCGCGCGTGCTCATGCCGCCACGGCGTTCTTGCGCGGACGGCCACGCGGCCGCTTGCGGGGCACCACGACACCCTGGATGAACAGCTCGCCGCCCCAGACACCCCAGGGCTCGCGGCGGTCCTTGGCACCGGCGAGGCAGGCCTCGCGGACCGGGCAGGTCTGGCAGAGGGACTTGGCGTACTCCACGTCCGCCGGGGACTCCGCGAAGAAGACCTCGGGGTCGTAGGTGCGGCAGGGGACGGGGACGCCGAGTCGCTCGATCTCGTCGTCGAGCTCGGTGAGGGGCAGCAAGGTCTTCTCCGGAGGGTCTGTGCTGGGGTTCCCGGCGGTGGAGCCGAGAGGCGGGCGGTCGGTGAGGTCGCCGGTGGGCGTCCCGGTCAGGTCGGGCTGAAGTCCGGACGTGTCGTGCGGGGCGGAATGCACGGTGTTCGTTCCTCGTCTGTCGGTTCGGCCGGTGGGCCGGTCTTCGGTTGTCCTGTCTGCGAAGACAGCGATCTCGGGTGGAGAAAACAGAAGGGCCGCGGTTCCCGGTGTGGGATTCCGCGGCCCTGAGAGGGTGCCGACCTGACTCGCTGTCAGGTTGGATCGCTCCAGGGTTCAGGCCCGCGGAAGGCCCAGCTACCGTGCTGCGTCTGCTTTTCCTGCTGTCCGTTCACCAGGCCGGTGACAATGGCCGTATCGGCACCATTGGCACCGCGCATAGCGGAGATCGCGCTGATCGCGCCGGCGCCGACGGCCGCGGAGGTAAAGGCATAGGCAGTCGCCTGTGCCTTCGCCGCCGCTACCGCGGGCGCCTCGGTCGGTCGCTCACTCCGCGCCCGCAGCGGCAGAACCGGCAGCAGAGCGGAGGCGAGGGACAGACCGGTGCCGCGCAGCGAGACCATGGAGACGTCGAGCGAGCAGGCGGCAGCGGCGACCGGGCGATCGGTCACTTTGGTGATGGTGGTGAAGGTGCTCACTGTGCTCGCCTCCTCTCGGCGTCTCGTAAGGGCGGTAAAC
The DNA here is from genome assembly GCF_057708125.1 of Actinacidiphila sp. bgisy145. Lineage (NCBI taxonomy): Bacteria > Bacillati > Actinomycetota > Actinomycetes > Kitasatosporales > Streptomycetaceae > Actinacidiphila > Actinacidiphila sp. bgisy145. The sequence continues at coordinate 106,383 of NZ_JBYIRL010000004.1, read as the reverse complement.
CGGACTTGCCTAGTACATCACAGTCTTGGCGGCTCTTGGAAGACCCGCTCCCGACCGTGCTCCCGCAGGCTATGAGGACTCCTGCGGGATGCGCAAACTATTTTTCGGCTTCTTCTGAAGAAGATTCGGCGGCCTCTTCCCCGTCCGCGGGAAACGCCTCCACCGCACCCGCTCCGACCTCGTCCGAAGCCTCCTCCGGCCCCCCGTCGGCGGTGTCGGCGGTGTTGTCGGCGGCGGGGCCCTCGGGGTCCCCGGCGTCCTCGGCGTCCTCGACCTCATCGCGCGCATCGCCGGTGCACAGTGCCAGCACATCGGCCCCGAACTTGTCGAGCTTCCTGGCCCCCACCCCCGGGATCGCGGCGAGCCCCTGCTCGTCGGACGGCCGGACCTCGGCGATGGCCAGCAGCGTCTTGTCGGTGAAGACGCAGTAGGCGGGCTGGCCGAGCGCCTTCGCCTGCTCCGTCCGCCAGCCGCGCAGCCGGTCGTACAGCGCCTCGTCGAGGTCGGAGGGGCAGTCCTCGCAGCGCATCAGCTTGATCTCGCCCGCGTCCGAGAGGGTCCGCCCGCACACCCGGCACAGCACCGGGCCGCGCCGCCGGCTGCGCCCGCCCGCACCGCGCTCGACGCCGCCCTGGCCGCCGGCGCCCCGAGCCCCCCGCGGCGCGGAGCCCGGCCGCAGCCCGTCCATGAAGCGGGAGGGCCGCCGCCCGCCGCGCCCGCCCGGCGAACGCGACAGCGCCCACGACATCGACAGGTGCAGCCGGGCCCGGGTCACCCCGACGTACATCAGGCGGCGCTCCTCCTCGATCTGCTCGTCGGTCTTGGCGTGGGTGATCGGCATGGTGCCCTCGGTCAGGCCGACCAGGAACACCGCGTCCCACTCCAGGCCCTTCGCCGCGTGCAGGGAGGCGAGGGTGACGCCCTCCACGGTCGGGGCGTGCTGCGCGTTGGCCCGCTCGTCCAGCTCCGTGACGAAGTCCGCGAGCACCGCGTCGGGCCGGGCCGCGGCGAAGTCCTCCGACAGCCGCACCAGCGCCGCCAGCGACTCCCACCGGTCGCGCACCGCGCCCGAACCGGCGGGGGGCTCCGAGGCCCAGCCGCGCGAGCTGAGCACGGCCCGCACCTGCTGCGGGATCGTCTCCGGCTGCTCGCCGGGGTCGGCGGCCGCGCGGGCGGCGGCGCGCAGCAGCATGCCCGCCTCGCGCACCTCGGGCCGCTCGAAGAACCGCTCGGCGCCGCGCAGCTGGTAGGGCACACCGGCGTCGGCCAGCGCCTGTTCGTACACCTCCGACTGGGCGTTGATCCGGTAGAGCACCGCGATCTCGCTGGGGCGCACCCCGGCGTCGATCAGGTCCTTGATCCGGCGGGCGGCGCCCTCAGCCTCGGCCGGTTCGTCCGGATACTCGGTGTACACCGGCTCGGGGCCGGGGTCGCGCTGCGAGACCAGTTCGAGCCGGTGGGCGGCGGCGTGGCCGCGGGCCTGGGCGAGCAGGCCGTTGGCCAGACCGACGACCTGGGGGGTGGAGCGGTAGTCCCGGACGAGCTTGACCACGGTGGCGTCCGGGTGGCGGGTGCGGAAGCCGAGCAGGTAGTCCGGGGTGGCGCCGGTGAACGAGTAGATCGTCTGGGACGCGTCGCCGACCACGCACAGATTCCCGCGGCCGCCGAGCCACAGCTCCAGCAGGCGCTGCTGGAGCGGGCTGACGTCCTGGTACTCGTCCACCACGAAGTGCTGGTACTGCGAGCGGACGGTCTCCGCCACGTCCGGCCGGTCCTGGAGCACGCCGACGGTCAGCAGCAGGACGTCCTCGAAGTCGATCAGGCCGCGGTCGCGCTTCAGCTGCTCGTACGTCGCGTAGATCCGCGCGACCTCGGCCGGGTCGCGCGGCACGTCGCGCGAGGTCTTGGCGGCGACGGCCGGATACTCCTCCGGCACCGTCTGGGTGACCTTGCACCACTCGATCTCGCCGGTCACGTCCCGCAGTTCGCTGCGGTCCAGCCTGATCCGGGAGCGGGCGCCGGCCTCCGCGACGAGCTGCACCTTGCGGTCCATGATGCGCGGCATCTCGCCGCCGATCGCGCGCGGCCAGAAGTACTGCAACTGCCGCAGGGCCGCGGCGTGGAACGTCCGTGCCTGCACCCCGCCCGCGCCGAGCTGCCGCAGCCGGCCGCGCATCTCCCCCGCCGCGCGCGCGGTGAACGTCACCGCCAGCACCGTGGCGGGCTGGAGGACGCCGGCGCGCACGCCGTACGCGATCCGGTGGGTGATCGCACGGGTCTTGCCGGTGCCGGCGCCGGCCAGCACGCACACCGGGCCGTGCAGGGCCGTGGCGACGGCGCGCTGCTCGGGGTCGAGTCCGTCGAGCACCGCGTCCGCGGAGTCGGGCATCGCGGGGAAGAGCGAGTCGTGGGTTGTCGCAGTCACACCGCCACTGTGCCAGGTTCCGGCGACAGCCCCGCCGGGTTGTCCACAGCCCGGCCCGTACCGGGTGGCCCGCCCCGGTCCGGAATGCGCGCCGGGGCCGGGGCGTTGCCGGGAATGCCGAGACCTCGTCCGGCGTTCCCGGACCGAGGCAACTTGAGGACCCTGGACGAGGAGCGGATCACGACATGTCCGGCACCGTGACGATGTACAGCACTTCCTGGTGCGGCTACTGCCGCCGGCTGAAGAGCCAGCTCGACCGGGAGGGCATTGCCTACACCGAGATCAACATCGAGCAGGACCCGGCGTCGGCGAAGTTCGTGGAGGAGGCCAACGGCGGCAACCAGACGGTGCCGACCGTCCTCGTGGTCGCGCCCAGCGGCAAGAAGTCCACGATGACGAACCCGAGCCTCGCGCAGGTCTCCCAGGCCCTGAGCGCCTGACCGGCCCTCCCCCGGGCCGCTGCCCCGGGCGCCCCGCCGGCGCCCGGGGCGCCCTCGCGCCTGCGCACGCCGGCACATACCGGTACCGCCGGTGCTACGGTCGGGCGCGTGGACGAGACCGCAGGGTTCCAGGATGTGCCGCCGACCACGCTCGCCGACCTGCTCGACCGCGCGCAGGTCATGGACATCGGCATCCGGCCGCTGTGGCCGTCGGTGCCGCGGGTGGCAGGTCCGGCCTTCACCGTGCGCTGCCCGCCCGGTGACAACCTGATGCTGCACGCCGCGATCCACCGCGCCCCGGTCGGCTCCGTCGTCGTGGTCGAGGCCGGCGACATCGATCACGCGGTCGCGGGCGGCAACGTCTGCGCGGTCGCCCAGCGCAACGGCATCGCCGCGTTCGTGATCGACGGCGTGGTCCGCGACCTCGCCGAGATCCGCGAGATGCGCTTCCCCGTCTTCGCCCGCGGCATCATCCCCATCCCGGGTGCCAAGGCCGCCGCCACGCCCCTGAACGCCCCGGTCACCTGCGGCGGGGTCCGGGTGCACGCCGGCGACATCGTGGTGGCCGACGAGGAGGGCATCGTGGTCGCCCCGCGCGACCGCGCGCCCCAACTCCTCGCCGACGCCCGCGCGAAGCTCGCCAAGGAGGCCGCGGAACCCCTCGACACCTGGGAGGCGGCCCACCGCGCCCGCATCGACGAGATCCTCCGCGCCCAGGGCCACCAGGACTGACACCCGCCCGCCGCACACGCCAGGGGGGCGCGTGAACAGGTACGGACACCGGGCGGCGGCGCGGTGACGGCGCGCCGCCCGCAGCGCCCGACGCGCGGCGCCGTGCACGGCGTCGCCCGCACCGCGGCCGGCGACCCGCTCGGCTACCACTACATCGACATCACCCCGCACCAGCCGGTGGAACTGCGGTCCTCCGCCTCCTACACCAGCCCGAGCGGCGGCTTCTCCCTCTCCCTGCCCCCGGGCTCCTACACGGTCCGCGTCGGCCTGCGCCGCCGTGACGGGCAGCCGCGGCAGGGCGGCGCCCGGGTGGAGGTGGCCGCGGGTGCGACCTCCTACGTCGAGGTGGTCGGCGCCTCCGGCGAGCCCGGGGGACGGCAGTTCGCCGCCTGGAGCGCGGTGCGCCGCCTCGAAGGCGGCGCCGTCACGGCGTGCGAGCCCGCGCCCGCCGTCACCGTGGCGCACCACGACCCGCGGTGGACACGGGCGTTCGCCGCCGAGCGCGCCCTCCTCGCGGACGCGCTGCCCGGCGCCCGGGCGATCGAGCACGTCGGGGCGACCAGCGTCCCCGGCCTGTGCGCGGCGCCGACCGTCGACGTCCTGGTGGTCGTCGAGGACCCGGCCGAGGCCGCCGTACGGGCCCGGCAGCCGCTCGTACGCAGGGGATACGCGCCCGAGCCGGCGCCCGAGGTGTTCCCGGCCGTCGAGCAGCCGCTGCTCCTGGCCAGAAGCGCGGGCGGGCGGCGGACGCACCTGCTGCACCTGGTGGCCGCGGGCTCCCCGCTCGCCGGGCGCTACCTGCTGTTCCGCGACTTCCTGCGGGCCGACCCCGGGACCGCGCGGCGGTACGCCCTCGTCAAGCGGACGCTCGCCGCCCGGTACGCGTACGAGCCCGGGCAGTACGCGGCGGAGAAGGCGCGGCTGTTCGGCGTGGTGCTGCTGGGCGCGCGGGAGTGGCGGCACAGGACGGCGCGGTCGGCCAAGTAGCCAGCCAACTGTGTAGTTGGCTGTCCAAAGTGCTAGCCTGCCGGTATGGACGGCAGGCAGGCGGACGGCGCGGACCCGGCGGTGCTCGCCGGGGAGTTGCGGGTCGCGGTCGGTCAGCTGGTACGGAAGCTGCGGGAGCAGACGGAGGGCAGCGACCTCACGCGGTCGCAGTCGTCGGTGCTGCTGCGGATCGAGCGGGACGGGCCGGCCACGGCGACCGCGCTGGCGCGGGCGGAAGGCATGCGCCCGCAGTCGATGGCGAAGATCGTCGCGGTGCTCCAGGACGCCGGACTGGTCGGCGGCGCCCCCGATCCGGCGGACGGCCGGAAGACGCTGCTGAGCCTGACCGGGGCCGCGCGGGAGCAGTTCCGCACCGGGCGGCTGGCCAAGCACGACTGGCTGACGCAGGCGATCGGGTCGCAGCTGTCCGCCGAGGAGGCCGCCCGCCTCGCGTCCTGCACCGACCTGCTCAAACGGCTCGCCCAGTCACCCTGACCCGCCCCCGGCGCCGCCGCACCCGGCAGGCAGCCGCCGGCAGCGCCCGGCAGCACCGGACCCCCGAATCCCGAACGACACCCAAGGACCCCCCATGCCCATCACCGCCATCGACCCGACGGCCGCCCTGGTCGTCGTGGACCTCCAGGCCGGCATCGTGCCGCTGCCGCTCGCACACCCCGTCGAGGGCATCGTCGAGCGGTCGGTGGAACTGCTGCGGGCCTTCCGCGACCGGGGCCTGCCGGTCGTGCTGGTCAACGTCGCCGGCTCGCCGCCCGGCCGTACCGACCGCGGCGCCCGTGGCAGCCGTACCTTCCCCGAGGGCTGGACCGACCTCGTCCCGGAGCTGGAGCAGCGGCCGGAGGACCTGCTGGTGACCAAGTACGCGCGCAGCGCCTTCGCCGGCACCGGGCTGGCCGACCGGCTGCGGGCGCTCGGTGTGACGCAGGTCGTCGTGACCGGCATCGCCACCGGCAGCGGTGTGGAGTCGACCGCCCGGGACGCGCACGAGCAGGGCTTCCATGTCACGCTGCCGGTCGACGCCATGACCGACTCGGACCTGGCGACCCATGAGCACAGCGTGGCGAAGGTCTTCCCGAAGATCGCCGAGACCGGCAGCACCGAGGACGTACTGGCCGCCCTCGCCGGGTGAGCGCCGCCCCGGGGAGGCCGAGGCCCCCGGGCTCCCCGGCCTTCCCCGCTCCCCCGCCTACCGCACCACCGCCGTGCCCCCCTGCTTCGGCAGCGGCTTGCCGTACCACAGCTCGATCAGCCGGGCCGCGATCGAGATCCCGTACGGGGGCAGCACCTCGCCGGACTCGAACGCGGCGCGCAGGTCCTCGCGGGAGAACCAGCGGGCCTCGTGGATCTCCTCGCCGTCGACCTGGATGTCGGAGGAGGTGGCCTGCGCCATGAACCCCAGCATCAGGCTGGAGGGGAACGGCCAGGGCTGGCTGGCGACGTAGGAGACGTCGCCGACCGTGACGCCCGCCTCCTCGAAGACCTCGCGGCGCACCGACTGCTCGATGGACTCGCCGGGTTCGACGAAGCCCGCCAGCGTGGAGAAGCGGCCCTCGGGCCAGTGCACCTGGCGGCCGAGCAGGGCGCGGTCCTCGTCGTCGGTGACCAGCATGATGACGGCCGGGTCGGTCCGCGGGTAGTGCTCCGCGCCGCAGGCCGGGCAGCGGCGGATGTGGCCGGCCGCGGCGATGACGGTGCGCTCGCCGCAGCGCGAGCAGAAGCGGTGCATGCGCTGCCAGTTCTCCAGCGCCACCGCGTGGACCATCAGCCCGGCCTCCAGCGGGGAGAGCAGCCCGCCCACCTCGCGCAGCCCGGCCGGGCGGGCCGGGTCGTCCATCCGCCCGGGCAGGGTGTCCTTCTGGAGCGCGAAGTAGCGCACGCCCTCGGCGTCGATGCCGAGGAAGTAGCGGTGCTGCTCGGTCTCGGGGGCGTCGAACGCGGGGGTCATCACGAGTTCGGCGCCGCCGTCGGAGGTGTCCTCGACCAGCACCTGCCCGCCGGAGACGACGAAGACGCGGGTGGTGGGGTGGCTCCAGGCCGCCGCGAGCCACGCCTCGTCGAGCCGGTGGTGGGCGGCGCGGTCCACCCCGGTGTACGTGAGGCTCAGCGGCTTCGATGTCGCGTCGAGTTCGGTCAAGGCGTCTTCCCAACTCCCCTTTGCGGTGCCTGCGGTCCCTGCGGTGCCGGTGCCGGCTGCGGTCCGTGCGGTGCCGGTGGTGCCTGCGTTGCCTGCGGTCCGTGCGGTCCCTGCGGTGCCCGCGCTGCCTGCGGTCCGTGCGCTGCGGCCGGTGGTCATCGGCTGCTCGGCCACGGTTCCTCCGCCCAGTCCGCGGCCAGTTCCGTCCACAGGTGCGCCGCAGTCTCGACGCCCTTGAACAGCAGGTCGAGATCCACCTTCTCGTCCACCGAGTGCCAACCGTCGGACGGCACGGAAATTCCCAGGAACAGCACGGGTACGCCCAGCACGTCCTGGAGGTCCGCGGCCGGCCCCGACCCGCCCTCGCGGGTGTACCGGATCTCCTGGCCGAAGGCGCGGCCCATCGCGCGCACCAGCGAGCGCAGCGCCGGGTGGTCGAGCGGGGTCAGGCACGGCCGGGTGCCCTCGCCCCAGAAGCGCAGCTCGTGCCGGATGCCCTCGGGCAGCCGGGCCGCGACCCAGTCGGTGAACAACTCCCGCACCCGGGCCGTGTCCTGCCCGGCGACCAGCCGGAACGAGAACTTGATCTCCGCGCGCGAGGGCACGATCGTCTTGCCGCCGGGGCCGCCGTACCCGGCGTGGATGCCGTTGACCTCGGCGGTCGGCCGGGCCCAGATCCGCTCCAGCGTGGTGTGGCCGCGCTCGCCGAGCGCCGCGTGCGACCTGGCGGTGCGCAGCCAGCCCGCCTCGTCGAACGGCAGCTCCGCCAGCAGCGCCCGCTCCCGGTCGGTGAGTTCCACCACACCGTCGTAGAAACCAGGGATCGCCACCCGCCGGTCCTCGTCGTGGAGCGCGGCGACCAGCCGGGCCGCCTCCGTGGCCGGGTTCGGCACCGCGCCGCCGAAGGAACCGGAGTGGATGTCCTGGTCCGGCCCGTACAGGTCGATCTGGCCGTCGACCAGGCCGCGCATGCCGGTGCACACCGTCGGGGTGTCCTCGGCCCACATGCCGGTGTCCGAGACGATCACGGTGTCGCAGCGCAGCCGGTCGGCGTGCTTCCTGATCAGTGCCCCGAAGTGCGGCGACCCGGATTCCTCCTCGCCCTCGACGAGCAGTTTGACGTTCACCGCCGGGGCGGTGCGGCCGGTCGCCGCCAGGTGCGCGCGCAGGCCCAGGGTGTGCAGGAACACCTGGCCCTTGTCGTCCGCGGCGCCGCGCGCCCGCAGTCGGCCGTCCTGCTCGACCGGCTCGAACGGGTCCGTCGCCCAGCCGTCCTCGCGCGCCGCGGGCTGCACGTCGTGGTGCCCGTAGACGAGGACCGTGGGGGCGTCGGCCGCGCCGCTCGGCCACTCCGCGAACACCGCGGGGCCGCCCTCGGTCTCCCAGACCTCGGCCACCGGGAAGCCGGTACGGGTCAGGGCCGCCGCGAGCCATTCGGCGCTGCGGCGCACGTCAGGGGCGTTGTCGGGGTTCGCGGAGATAGAGGGGATGCGGAGCCAGTCCGTCAGCTCGGCGAGGAACGCGGCGCTGTGCTCCGCGATGTACGGGGCCGGGTCGGCCGGGAGCGGGTGGACGGCGTTGTCCGGGGTCGTGCGCATGGTTTTCAGCGTACCGGGAGCGCCGGCGGACCCGTCCGGCCGCCCGCTCCCCGTCACCCGCCGTCGGGGCCCGGCGCATCGGGGCGCAGCAGCCGCTCCAGCGCGGCCCGGTCCGGCAGCCCGGCGGGCCGCAGCAGCGTGCCGGTGCGGATGTGCAGGAACGCCGCCCGCACCCGCTCCACCGGCACCCCCTGCTGCTCGGCCCAGGCCAGCCGGTAGATCGCCAGTTGCAGCGGGTCCGCGGTGTCCGTGCGGTGCCCGGTCTTCCAGTCCACGATCTCGTACGTGTACGGGTCCGCGCCGGCGTACCGGTCCGTGTCCGTGTACGGGTCCGCGCCGGCGTCCGGTGCCTGCTCCGTACGCTCCCGGTACACCGCGTCGATGCGGCCGCGGATCAGGCGTCCGGCGAGGGTGAGGGTGAAGGCGGCCTCGACGCGGTAGGGGGTGCGGTCGGCGTACGGGGTGCGCAGGAAGGCGTCCTTGAGGGCGGCGAGGTCCTGCTCGTCGGCGATGTCGTCGCCCGGTTCGACGCCGGGCAGTTCCTCGGGGCCGAAGAGCGGCCGGGTGTCGAAGCGGGACTCGACCCACGCGTGGAAGCGGGTGCCGCGCCGGGCGGCGGGGGCGGGCGGGCGCGGCATGGGGCGGGCCAGGTCGCGGGCGAGGCCGTCGGGGTCGGCGGCCAGCCGCATGAGCTGGGTGGCGGTCAGGGTGCGCGGGAGGGGGACGTCGTGGACGGTGGCGCGGGCGCGACGGAGCTCGCCGGTGAGGGCGGTGAGGTCGCGGTCCCAGGCGGCGACGAGGCGGGAGTCCTCAGGAGGGAGGTCCGCGTCGGGGGCGGGTGCGGGTGCGGACTCGGGTTCGGGGGCGGGAGTGCCTTTCCCCCGGGTGGGTTGCGGGGGGAGGGCACCGGGCGGCGGCGGGGTGGGAGCGGGGACGGCCGCGGAAGGGGCGGTGGCGGCGATCTCGGCGAGCACCGACTCGGCGGCATGGCGGCGCCGGGCCAGGGCGGTGGGGTCCAGCGGCAGCGGCCAGGGGGGTTCGGTGGCGGCGGCCAGAGCCGGGTTCTCGGCGTTCTCGGCCGGCGCTTCGGTCCAGACCTCGATCTCGCCGTGCCCGGCCTCGCAGTGCTCGCGCAGGGCCTCCAGGAACACCGACGGCCCGAACGGTCTGGTCTGGGTGGCGCCCCACCAGTAGCCCGAGCCGAGCAGGAGGGAGCGCGGCCGGGTGAAGGTGACGTAGCCGAGCCGCAGTTCCTCCACCCGCTGGTGCTCCTTCATCGCGGCGCGGAAGCCGTCGAGCCCGGCCTTCGTCCACTCCTCCACGTCGGGCAGCGTGGCGGCGTCCCCGCGCAGCCCGTGCGGCAGCACCTTCGCGTTGACCGGCCACAGCTCGCGGCCGCGTTCGCTGGGAAAGCCCTTGGCGACCAGCCCGGGCACCACGACCACGTCCCACTCCAGGCCCTTGGACTTGTGGGCCGTGAGCAGCTTCACCGTGTCCTCGCCGCCGGGCAGCGAGCTGTCCAGGCCCTTCTCGTACTGCGCCGCGGTGTGCAGGAACCCCAGGAAGGCCAGCAGGGTCGCCTCGCCGTCCAGCGCGGCGAAGGACGCGGCCACGTCCAGGAACGCGTTCAGGGTCTCCTGGCGGCGGGCGGCCAGCGCGTGCGGCGACGCGGCCAGTTCCACCTCCAGTCCGGTGACGGCCAGCACCCGGTGGAGCACGTCCATCAGCGGATCGGCCAGTGCCCGCCGCAGGTCCCTTATCTCGTTCGCCAGCCGGGCGAACCGCACCCGCGCCTGCGCGGAGAACGGCAGGTCGTCGCCGGGGTCGGCGTCGAGGAACGTCTCCAGGGCGTCGGCCAGCGACACCACCTCGGCCGGGTCCACGCCCTCCACGGCCGCCGCGAGCCGGTCGGGCTCCGCGCCGCCGGGGCCGTAGCGCACCAGCAGCCGGGCCCGGCGGCCGAGCAGCGCCAGGTCGCGCGGCCCGATCCGCCAGCGCGGCCCGGTCAGCAGGCGCACCAGGGCCGCGTTCGCCGTCGGGTCGTGCAGCACCTCGCAGGTCGCGACGAGGTCGGCCACCTCCGGCAGGTGCAGCAGCCCCGACAGCCCGACCACCTCCACCGGCACGTCCCGCGCCACCAGCGCCGCGTGCAGGTCCGCGAAGTGCGCCGCCGTACGGCACAGCACCGCGACCTCCCCCGGCGGGGTGCCGGTGCGCACCAGGTGGGCGACGGAGTCGGCGAGCCACCGCGTCTCCTCGGCCTGGGTGGGCAGCAGCGCGCACCGCACCAGGCCGTCGCGCTCCGCGCCGGGCGCCGGGCGCAGCGCCTCCACGCCTTCGTGCCGCGCCCGCAGTTCGGCGGCCAGCCCGTTGGCGAGGTCCAGCAGCCGGCCGCCGGAGCGGCGGTTCTCGCTCAGCGCGTACCGGTCGGCGGGCCGCCCGTCCGCGTACGGGAAGTGCCGCGGGAAGTCGTCGAGGTTCGCCACCGACGCGCCGCGCCAGCCGTAGATCGCCTGGCAGGGGTCGCCGACCGCGGTCACCGCGTGCCCGGTGCCGCCGCCGAACAACCCGGCGAGCAGCAGCCGCTGGGCCACCGACGTGTCCTGGTACTCATCCAGCAGCACCACCCGGTACTGCTCGCGCAGCAGCGCGCCGACCTCCGGGCGGCTGAGCGCGAGCTCGGCGGACAGCGCGATCTGGTCGCCGAAGTCGAGCAGGTCGCGGCCCTTCTTCTCCTGCCGGTAGGCGGCGGCCAGTTCGGCGAGGTCGCGGCGGGCTGCGGTGGCCTGCGCCACCTCCCGCACCCAGGCGTAGCCGCGCGCCCCCGGGTCCAGGGCGCCGAGTTCCGCGGCGAGCCGGGTGTCGTGGGCGCGCAGCCGCTCGGCCGGCACCAGGTGCTCGGCCAGCTCGCCCGACAGCGCGAGCAGGTCCCCGACGAGCGTGGGCAGCCCCTTGGTCAGCGCCGGATACGGGCCCGGCGCGGCCCGCAGCACCTTCGCCGCCAACTGGAACCGGGTCGCGTCGGCGAGCAGCCGCGCGCTCGGCTCCAGCCCGATCCGCATCCCGTGGTCCTTCAGCAGCTGCCCGGCGAAGGCGTGGTACGTCGAGATCTGCGGGTCGCCCGGCACCTGGTCCGGGTCCAGGGCCGCCGGGCCGTCCGCCGCTCCCGGGGTGACGCCCGCGCGCACCAGCGCCCGCCGGACCCGCTCGGACAACTCCGCCGCCGCCTTGTTGGTGAAGGTCAGCCCCAGCACCTGCTCCGGCGCGACCTGCCCGGTGCCGACCAGCCACACCACCCGCGCGGCCATCACCGTGGTCTTCCCCGAGCCCGCCCCCGCCACGATCACCCCGGGAGCCGGCGGCGCGACGATGCACGCCATCTGCTCCGGGGTGAAGGGGATGCCCAGCAGCTCCTTGAGCTGCTCAGGGCGGTTGAGACGGTTCACCACCCAGTGAGGCTATCCGGCCGGGCCGACACGCTTCACCTGCCGCTCCCGCCCCTGCCCCTCCCGGTACTCCCGCTCTCCTACTCCACGACCTGCTGTCCCTCCGGGCGGGCCGTGCACGCCGAGCGGAAGGCGCAGTGCGCGCAGTGGTGGCCGGCCGCCGGCGTGAAGCGCTCGTCCAGCACCCGCCCGGCCGCCTCGGCGAGCAGCTCCTGCGCCCACTCCCCCTCGAGGGGCTCCTGCCGCTGCACCGCCGGAAGCGCGTCGCCGCCCTCCTTGCGGGTGGCGCCGACCCGCAGCTGCACGAGCTCGGCGCCGCCCGGGTGCGGGCGCGCGCCGCCGAAGAGCGGGTCGACGGCCCCCTCCCGGACGGCGAGCTGGTAGACCGCGAGTTGCGGGTGCCGCTCGACCTCCTTCGCGGTGGGCTTGGCCCGCCCGGTCTTGAAGTCCACGACGTACGCCTGCCCCTCGGCGTCCGTCTCCACCCGGTCCATGCTGCCGCGGATGCGCACCTGCGCGTCGCCCGCCTCCAGCGTCACGTCGAAGGCGTGCTCCCCGGCGACCGCCTGCCGGCCGCGCTCCATGACGTGCCAGCGCAGGAAGCGCTCCAGCGCGGCGCGGGCGTTCTCCCGCTCCTGCCGGGACTTCCAGGGCGCGTCGAAGGCGAGCGCGTCCCACACCGAGTCCAGCCGGGCCATCAGCACGTCCAGATCCGCGGGGGCACGCCCCGAGGCCACCTCGTCGGCCAGGACGTGCACCACGTTGCCGAAGCCCTGCGCGGCCGTCGACGGCGGCTCCGCCTTCACCTCTCGGCCCAGGAACCACTGCAACGCGCAGGTGTTCGCCAACTGGTCCAGCGCGCTGCCCGACAGCACCACCGGCTGGTCCCGGTCGCGCAGCGGCACCTCCGAGCGGGTCGGCTCGTACAGCCCCCACCAGCGGTCGGGGTGCGCGGCGGGCACCAGCGGATAGCCGTCGTCGGTGAGCGAGGCCATCCGGGCCAGCCGGCGCGCGGCGGCGTCCCGCAGCTCGGGGGACGCCTTCGGGTCCACGGTGGTCGCGCGCAGCTCCGCGACGAGCGGGGCCACCGCCAGCGGCCGGCGCGGCCGGTGGCCGACGTGCACCGGCTCCACGCCCAGCTCGGCCAGGAACCGCGACGGCTGGTCGCCCTCGTCCGCGGCGGACTTCACCGCGGTCACCAGCAGCCGGTCGCGCGCGCGGGTCACCGCCACGTAGAACAGCCGGCGCTCCTCGGCCAGCAGCGCGCCCGGGGTGAGCGGCGGCGCCAGTCCGTCCCGGCCGATCCGGTCGGCCTCCAGCAGCGAGCCGCGCCGCCGCAGGTCCGGCCACACCCCCTCCTGCACCCCCGCCACGACGACGAGCGGCCACTCCAGCCCCTTCGCCCGGTGCGCGGTCATCAGGCGTACGGCGTCGGGCCGTACGGTACGGCCGCCGAGCGTGTCGGCCACGATGTCGAACGACGACAGCTCGTCGATCAGGTTCAGCGCGCCCCGGCCCCCGGTGCGCTCCTCCGCCCGCGCCACCGTCTCGAACAGCGCGCACACCGCGTCCAGGTCGCGGTCGGCGTTCCGCCCGGCCGGGCCGCCGCGCAGCGCCGCCCGCTCCAGCCGGCCCGGCCATGGCGACCCGTGCCACAGCGCCCACAGCGCGTCCTCCACGGTGCCGCCCGCCGCGAGACCCGTGCGGGCCTCGGCCAGTTGCGCCCCCAGCCGCTGGGCGCCGCGCGCGTACGACGGGTCGTGGGCCGCCAGCCGCTCCGGGTGCGCCAGCGCCTCGGCGATCAGCTGGTCCGACGGGCGCGGCACCGCAGCGCCCGCGGCCCGCTCCTCCTCGCGCAGCGCGCGGCCCAGCTTCCGCAGGTCGGCGGAGTCCATGCCGCCCAGCGGTGACGTGAGCAGCGTCAATGCGTCCTCGACAGACAACCCGGACCCGGGGCGCTCGCCCTCGCCGCCCCCCGCGCCCGGTGCCGTATCGGCCCGGGCCGCGTGCGGGGCGTCGCCCGCGGCCGCTTGCCCGCCCGGGTCCGCGCTCGGCTGCTGCTCGCGGTCGCCGGACCCGGACGCCGCGTCCGCCGGCGCCGCCTGTTCCGGCGATGGCGCCGGCTGCGCCGCCGCTTCCGCCGCCACCCGCAGGGCCAGCAGCAGCGGGGCGACGGCCGGGTCCGCGTGCAGCGGGGTGTCGGACGGGGCGAGGTCGATCGGCACCCCGGCGGCGGCGAGCGCGCGGCGCAGCGTGGGCAGGGCCGCGGTGGTGCGGGTGAGGACCGCCATGCCGGTCCAGGGGATGCCGTCTTCGAGGTGGGCGCGGCGCAGCGCGTCGGCGACGGCCTCGAGTTCGGCGCCCGGCGTGGGGTGGGTGCGCACCGCCAGCACGCCGCCGGGCCGGTGCGCGGTCGGGGCGCGGTGGGCGCGGGCCGCGGTCGCGGGCAGCCGCGGCAGCGCCATCCGGCCCGCGAGCTGCCCCGCGGCGGCGAGCAGCACGGCCCCGGCCCTGCGGTTGCCGGTGAGCACCCGGACCGGGGCCGGGCGGCCGTCCTGGCCGGGGAACGCGGTGGGGAAGTCGAGGATGCCGTTCACGTCGGCGCCCCGGAAGGCGTAGATCGACTGGTCGGGGTCGCCGAAGGCGACGAGGGTGCGGCCCTGCCCGGCGATCGCCCGCAGCAGCCGGACCTGCGCGGCGTCGGTGTCCTGGTACTCGTCGACGAAGACCGCGTCGTAGCGCCCGGCGAGTTCGGCGTGCACCTCCGGCCGCCGGACCAGCCGGACCGCGCGGTGCACCAGTTCGGTGTAGTCGATGACGCCCTGGAGGTCGGCGACGTCCAGGTACTCCTGGAGGAACGCGGCGGCCGCGAGCCAGTCGGGGCGGCCGATCCGGCGGGCGAAGTCGGCGAGCGCGCGCGGGGCCAGGCCCAGTTCGCGGGTGCGGGCGAGCACGGCGCGCACCTCGTCGGCGAAGCCGCGGGTGGTCAGCGCGGCCCGCAGGTCGTCCGGCCAGCCCACCTTGGCGCGGCCCTCGCGGGCGAGCCGGGCCTGCCCGGCGAGCAGTTCGCGGACCATCAGGTCCTGCTCGGGCCCGGACATCAGCCGCACCGGCTCGGCGAACAGGTCGGGGTCCTGGTGCGCGCGCAGCAGCCCGTAGCAGAACGAGTGGAAGGTGGCGGCCTGCGGAGCGGCGGTCGCGCTGCCGGTCAGGAGCTGCGCGCGGGCGGCCATCCGGTCGCGCAGTTCGACCGCGGCGGCCCGGCCGTAGGTCAGGACGAGCACCCGGTCGGCGGGGGTGCCGGCCCGCACCCGGGCCAGGACGGCTTCGACGAGCGTGGTGGTCTTGCCCGTGCCGGGTCCGGCCAGCACCAGCATCGGTCCCCGGTCGTGCTCAACCACGGCACGCTGGGATGCGTCCAGCACTGGAGGCGCGGCGGACACCAGCGGGGCGCGCACCAGCCGGTAGCCTCCGACGCCCGGGCGGCCCGCCCGTACGTCACCGGTGCGGACGGCACCGGTCCGGGCGTCCGGGCCGGCCGTCTCGGGCGCGCCGCCAGCAGCAGTGCCAGGAAGTGGGGAAGAGGGGTTCACGTGGTTCGCCGGTTTCGTGGTGGTCAGGCAATGTACTCCGTACGGGCGGGCCGCGGCACGCGCCGCCGCCCGATGCCGGAAGCTGGGTGATATGAGCCTCGGGCCGTCATCCGCCGTCCGCGCCCGCCGTGCCGGGCGGGTCCTCGGCGTGCCGTCCGCCGTCCGGCCCCTGCCCGCCGTCCTGCCGGCCCTGCCCGTCCCAGCGGGCCCGGCGCATGTCCAGGCGCGGCAGGTGGCCCTCGGTGGCCGGGCCGGCCGTCCGCAGCGGGGTGCCCTCCGCGCGGTACTCCGCCAGCGCGCGCTGCTCGTGCCCGGCGAGCAGCACCCCGTCGGCGCGCACCACCCGCCACCACGGCACCACCGCGCCGTACTCCGCCATGACCCGGCCGACCTGGCGCGGACCGCCCTCCCCCAGCCACTCCGCCACGTCGCCGTACGTCATGACCCGGCCGGGCGGGATCAGGTCCACCGCGTCCAGCACCTTCTCCGCGTACGGCCCCAGCTCGCCCGCCCCGGTCTCCTCGCTCACCCGGTCAATCCTGCCGCACCCCGCCGACACCGGGGGGTTACGGCTCCGAACGCACAGGGCGCATGCCACCATCGTCCGGGCGGTGACTGGTGATACGAGACCAAGAAGAGACAACCGGGGACAAGCAGGGCGGCGGCGGGGCCATGGGGACCGCCGGCGCTCCCGGCGGGCTGTCCCCGGCCGCCTCCGCACCGCGGACCGGCGGCGGGGCCGGCACGGGGGCGGCAATGGCTGACGGTTCCGGCGGTTCCGATGACCCCGGCGGCTCCGGCAACTCCGGCGACCCCGACGGTACGGACGGCTCCCCGTCCACCGGCGGAAGACCCGGCGGCCTGCCGCAGCCGCACGGCGCCCACCGGGCACCGGAGGACCTGATCTGGACGGACCCGGACACCCCGAAGCCCAACGAGTCCCCGGGCCCCCAGGACACGCACGACACGCACGGCACCCACGAAGCCCCGGAAGAGCCCCCCGAGGAGCCCCCGTCCTGCGACGGCGCCTCCCCCGAGCCGGCCGGCGCCACCCGCCAGGCCGTCTCCGTGGACGAGCCGCTGCTCGCCGCCCGGGTGCACCGCCCCGCCGACCTGGTCCGCTTCTTCCTCGGGCTGCTCGGCATCGGCGTGGTGCTGGCCATCGCGGGCTTCGCGCACGCCACCACCAACGGCCTGGAGACCGACATCACCAAGGGCGCCATGCGGGCGCCGGACTTCTTCTCCTCCGTCACCGGCAACGCCGCGAGCGTCGCGGTGCTCATCGTGCCGGTGGCGTTCGCGGTGGAGCGGCTGGTCAAACGGGACGGGCTGCGGGTCGCGGACGGCGTGCTCGCGGCCGTCCTCGCGCACGGCGCCGCCCTCGCCACCGACCTGTGGGTGACCAACGCCGCCCCCGGCCCGATCCGCGAGGCGCTCTCGCACGGCGCGCCGACCGGGCTGGGCATGACCGACCCGGTGCAGGGCTACCTCGCCCCGGTCATCGCCTACGTCACCGCCTCCGGCATGGCCCGCCGGCCGCGCTGGCGGGTGGCGCTGTGGTTCGTCCTGCTGCTGGACGCCTTCGCGGTGCTGGTCGGCGGCTACACCACGCCGTTCTCGATCGCGCTGACCCTGCTGATCGGCTGGACCGTGGCGAACGGCACCGTCTACGCGATCGGCTCGCCGAACGTCCGCCCCACCGGGCAGAACCTGCTGGCCGGCCTGCGCCGGGTCGGGTTCGCGCCGCTGACCGCGCGGCGAGTGGTGGAGGACCGCCCGGAGAGCGCCGACTCCGACCGCGGCCGCGGCTACCTGGTCACCCTGGAGGACGGCCCGCCGCTGGACGTCACCGTGGTCGACCGCGAGCAGCAGGCGCACGGCTTCTTCTACCGGGCCTGGCGGCGGATGTCGCTGGTCGGCGGCATCACCCAGCGCCGCAGCCTGCTCTCGCTGCGGCAGGCGCTGGAGCAGGAGGCGCTGCTCGCGTACGCGGCGATCGCGGCCGGCGCCAACGCGCCCAAGCTGATCGCCACCTCGGAGCTGGGCCCCGACGCGGTGATGCTCGTCTACGAGCACATCGGCGGCCGGCGGCTGGACGCGCTGGCCGACGACGAGATCACCGACGCCCTGATGCGCGAGGCATGGACGCAGGTGCGGGCCCTCCAGTCGCGGCGGATAGCGCACCGGCGGCTGGTCGGCGAGTCGCTGCTGGTGGACCGGAGCGGCCGGGTCTTCCTCACCGACCTGCGCGGCGGTGAGATCGCCGCCGGCGACATCCTGCTGCGGATGGACATCGCGCAACTGCTGACGACGATGGCGCTGCGGGTCGGCCCCGAGCGGGCGGTCGGCGCGGCGCTGTCGGTGCTCGGCCCGGACGCGGTCGCCGCCTCGCTGCCGCTGCTCCAGCCGATCGCGCTCAGCCGCTCCACCCGCGGCGAGCTGAAGGCGCTCAACCGGGCCCGCGCGGTGCGGGAGCGGGAGGCGGTGCTCGCGGCGCTGTCCGCGGACAAGGAGGCCAAGGAGGAGGCCAGGGAGCGCAGCCGGGCGCAGGCCGCCCGCGGCCATGAGGGGGCGTCCGCGGTGCCCGCGGAGCAGTCCGGCACGCCGGCCCGGGCGCAGTCGAAGGCGGAGCGGAAGGCCGAGAGCAAGGCGGAGAAGCGCGCCATGGAGGACGCGCTGGAGGAGGTCCGCGAGGAGGACCTGCTGGCGCGGATCAGGCGTCAGGTGCTGCTGATCCGCCCGCAGGCGCCGGTGGAGCCGGTGCGGCTGGAGCGGATCAAGCCGCGCACCCTGATCACGGTCATCGCGGGCGCCTTCGCCGCGTACTTCCTGCTCTCCCAGCTGTCGTCGGTGCCGATCGGCCACGCCATCGTGCACGCGGACTGGAAGTGGGCGCTGGTCGCGCTGGTCGGTTCCGCGGCCAGTTACGTGGCCGCGGCCGGCGCGCTGTCCGGTTTCGTGCCGGAGCGGCTGTCGTGGCCGCGGACGGTGATGGCGCAGGTCGCCGGGTCGTTCGTGAAACTGGTCGCGCCGGCCGCGGTGGGCGGGGTGGCGCTGAACACCCGCTACCTCCAGAAGGCCGGGGTGCGGCCGGGGCTGGCGGTGGCGAGTGTGGGCGCCTCGCAGCTCGTCGGACTCGGCTCGCACATCGTGCTGCTGATGGCGTTCGGCTTCGTCACCGGCACCGAGAAGACGCCGTCGCTGTCGCCGTCGCGGACGGTCATGGCGGGGCTGCTGACCGCGGGTGTGCTGGTGCTGGTGGTCACCGCGGTGCCCGCGCTGCGGAAGTTCGTCTCCACCCGGGTGCGGGCGCTGTTCGCGGGCGTCGTACCGCGCATGCTGGACGTGCTCCAGCGTCCGGCGAAGCTGCTCACCGGCATCGGCGGCACCCTGATGGTCACGGTGACCTTCGTCCTGTGCCTGGACGGCTGCGTACGGGCCTTCGACGGGCACCTCAGCTACGCGACGGTCGCGGTGGTCTACCTCGCGGGCAACGCGCTGGGCTCCGCGGCACCGACGCCGGGCGGGGTCGGCGCGGTCGAACTGGCGCTGACCGGTGGCCTGATCGCGGCCGGGCTGCCGAAGGAGGTGGCCACGCCGGCGGTGCTGTTCTTCCGGCTGCTGACGTTCTGGCTGCCGGTGCTGCCCGGGTGGCTGGCGTTCACACACCTCAGCCGGAAGGGCGAGTTGTAGCGCGGCCTCGCCGCTGCGGGGGCGGGGCCTGCCGGCCGGCGGGACGACCGGTCGGCAGGAGCTGCGGGAGCGGGGGCCTACGCGTCCTCGATGTCCGAGATCTGCTTCGTCGCCAGATCGGACCGGACCTTCAGGTAGGTGTAGCCGGGGTGGCTCGGGTTGCCCCAGCTCAGGCGGACGGTGCTGAACGCGTGCCCGGCGTCGGTGCCGTCGGGCGTGACCTGCCAGCCGATCGGGCTGTCCTGGGCGCGCAGCACACCGTCGGCGTGCTGGGCGGCCTCCCAGGCGGCCAGCGTCTTCTGGAAGCCGGTGGTGAGGTAGTGCTCCCGCAGGCCGTTGCGCAGGTCGTCGTTGCGGGCGTCCCACACCACGTCGATGTAGGCGCCGTAGAAGTCCGCGACCCGGTCGGCGGTCGACTGCGGGTCGCCCGAGCGGGCGGCCGAGGTGGCCTTCGGCACGTCGGAGCCGGTGGTGTGGTCGGCACCGGCGACGGGGATCGCGCCGGTGAGGGGGTCCGCGCCGGTGGTGTGGTCGGGGTGCATGACCTGGTCGGCGCCGGTGGTGTGGTCGGTGTGCGTGGCCGAGATCGGTCCGGCCCGGTGCGGGCTGCGGGTGCTGTCCGCCTGGGCGGCGGCCGCGGGCGCGGCGACGGCCAGGCCGAGAACGGCTGCGGCCAGGACAAGGCGGCGGCCGGCAGTGCGGGCGCGGGTGCGCGCGAGGTGCATGGAGGGCGACCTTTCACGAGATGGGAGTGGATAGACCACTGTTGCCCCATAAGCGATCTGACACCCCGTAAGACCGGCTGTGTCCGCGAAGGGTTGTCCTCCTCTTGGGGGGAACACGTGACCACCGCCGCCCCCGGTCGCCCCGCCGTGTGACATGTCCGTGACCGAACGCGCACGTCCCCGCTCTCGTGACCCGCCCCGGAGCTTCGATACGGTGGAGCCCTGGATACGGGGGCCAGCAACGGGTGAACGCAGTGCCGCGAACCGGGGGCTCCGCAGCGACGACCGATCGGGAGCCCTCCACGATGCGCGCACGCACCGCAGCGACCGCCACCGCACTGGCGGCGGCCACCGCCCTCACCCTGACGGCCTGCGGCGGGTCCGGCGGCGGGTCCGACGCCAAGATCTCCTCCCCCGCGACGAGTTCGGCCGCCCCGACCACCACCCCCTCGACCCCGGCGACGCAGAGCAGCGCCCTGAAGATCGACCCGACGCTGGCGCTCCCGGCCGACCTGAAGGCGCAGTTCGAGTGGACCGCGCCGAAGAACGCCGAGGAGGCCGCCGCCCTCTCGGGCGCCGCCAACTTCATCCAGGCCATCGACCACGCCGTGGTGAAGCAGAACAAGAACGACGCCGGCCTGGTCGGATACGCCGCGGACGGCGCGCTGACGTACGCCCAGAACTACGTCCAGCAGAACGTCGACCTGAAGCTGACCATGACGGGCACCGACCGCTACTACAGTCCCGCCTTCACGCTGGGCAGTGGCGGCGGGTCCGTCGAGGTCAAGCTCTGCAACGACCAGTCCAAGCTCTACAGCAAGGAGGTCGCCGGCGGGAAGGTGCACGTCACCGGGGCGAGTGACCGCAACTACGTGTCCTGGGACATCGTGATGGTCAAGCTCCCCACCGCGCAGGCGGTCTGGCAGGCGCACTCGGTCACCGTCAAGGAGAAGGCACTCCAGTGCAAGCAGTGAGCATCGCCGGAGCGGCCCGCCGCGGGCTGGTACTCGCCGCGGTGGTGGTCCTCGCCGCCGCCACGCCCGGCCACGCGTACACCGACACCTCCAAGTCCTCGTCCGACTCCTCACAGACCTCCGGCACCAGCAACGGCGTCGACCTCGCGGCCGGGGCGAAGGCCGTACGCATCACCTATCCGTCCGGGTCGTCGTCCACGCGCACGCACGCGATCGCCTCGGTGGACGTGAACTGGACGCCGCCGGCGTGCTGGATCGGCCCGATCGCCGACCCGGTGACGTTCAAGAAGGACGTCCTGGCCGGGGTGAAGGCCACCGATGTGCCCGGGCAGCCGAGTTACGCCCTCGAGGCGATGGACCAGTACAAGAACCACTATGACACCGGCTACACCTGGGACGGCAGCGGCAAGGGCTACAAGGACTTCAACATCGACCAGCAGGGCAAGGGCATGTTCTGGGGCGCGGTGGAGAACCCCGACGCGCCGAACACCCTCGCGAAGTACGCCTGCAACGGCACGATCCCGTTCTTCGTGCCCAACGGCCAGCGCCCGCCGGCGGGCACGCCGAACGTGATCACCCCCGAGATGCTCTCGAAGCTCGCGTACGCGCACACGCAGGTGCCCGGCGTGACGGTCGAGACCAACCCGGTGGCCACCCAGACGGTCAACCTGCCCACGTGGGTGCGGCTGGAGGAGAAGTACACGCCGGTGAAGGTGCGCGCGTCGGTGGACCTCGGCGGCGGGCAGGAGATCTGGGCGGAGACCACCGCGCGGCCGACGAGCGTGCACATCGACCCGGGCACCTCGGACGCGACGCTCCACCCGGCGTCCGGCGACTGCCCGATCGCGGCGGACGGCACCGTGGGCGCCGACTACGGCGGGGACCCGAAGGCCGACCCGCCCTGCGGGGTGACGTATCTGAGGTCCACCCAGGCGACCGGCCCGTTCGACCTCGACGTCACCGCGACCTGGAGTGTCAGCTGGACCGGCTCCGGCGGCACCGGTGGCGCCCTGCCCGACGGCCGTGTCCAGCAGCCGAAGCAGGTCACCGTCCAGGAGATCCAGTCCGTCAACCGCTGAGACGCGAGGTAAGGGGCGGCACTCTGGAGTGCCGCCCCTTACCTCGGTCCGCTACCGCAGTGCGCCTACGGGTTCCGGCTAGTAGACCGGCTTCTCCGGCTCGATCGTGTTGACCCAGCCGATGACCCCGCCGCCGACGTGGACGGCGTCGGAGAAGCCCGCGGACTTCAGGACGGCCAGCACCTCGGCGCTGCGCACCCCGGTCTTGCAGTGCAGCACGATCCGCTTGTCCTGCGGGAGGTGTTCGAGCGCCGAACCCATCAGGAACTCGTTCTTCGGGATGAGCTTCGCGCCGGGGATCGACACGATCTCGAACTCGTTCGGCTCGCGGACATCGATGATCTCGATGTTCTCGCCGTCGTCGATCCACTCCTTGAGCTGCTTGGGAGTGATCGTGGAGCCGGCCGCGGCCTCCTGGGCCTCCTCGGAGACGACGCCGCAGAACGCCTCGTAGTCGATCAGTTCGGTGACGGTGGGGTGGTCACCGCACACCGCGCAGTCCGGGTCCTTGCGGACCTTGACCGTGCGGTACGTCATCTCCAGGGCGTCGTAGATCATCAGCCGGCCGACCAGCGGCTCGCCGATGCCGGCCAGCAGCTTGATCGCCTCGTTGACCTGGATGGAGCCGATCGAGGCGCACAGCACGCCGAGGACGCCGCCCTCGGCGCAGGAGGGCACCATGCCCGGCGGCGGGGGCTCCGGGTACAGGCAGCGGTAGCAGGGGCCGTACTCGGACCAGAAGACCGACGCCTGACCGTCGAAGCGGTAGATCGAGCCCCAGATGTACGGCTTGTTGAGCAGCACACAGGCGTCGTTGACCAGGTAGCGGGTGGCGAAGTTGTCCGTGCCGTCGACGATCAGGTCGTACTGCGCGAAGATCTCCATCACGTTCTCGGCTTCGAGCCGCTCTTCGTGCAGGACCACGTTCACGTACGGGTTGATGCCCTTGACGGAGTCGCGGGCGGACTCGGCCTTGGAGCGGCCGATGTCGGCCTGGCTGTGGATGATCTGACGTTGCAGGTTCGACTCGTCGACCTCGTCGAACTCGACGATGCCCAGCGTGCCGACGCCCGCGGCCGCCAGGTACATCAGCGCGGGCGAGCCGAGGCCGCCGGCCCCGACGCACAGCACCTTCGCGTTCTTCAGCCGCTTCTGCCCGTCCATCCCGACATCCGGGATGATCAGGTGGCGCGAATACCTGCGGACCTCGTCAACGGTGAGTTCGGTGGCCGGCTCGACCAGGGGTGGCAGCGACACAGGGACCTCAGCAATACGGTTGGTAGGTCTTCGGACAGTAGGTACGGGCGGCCGCCCGCACGTCCTGGCCCTGTAACACTGCCACGCCCCGCTTCATTCCACGTCACCTGGTCCGAGGGCCGAGACGGAAACCGGTCACATGCTGGGCGGCGGCTCCTCGCGGACCCTGCGGACCGCCTCCGTCCAGTAGCCGGGCAGGCCCGCCCACGGGTCGGCGCCGTCCCGGTCGGTGCGGTCGGTCACGTACACGGTGGCCGCGCCCTGCCAGCGGGCGACCCGCAGCGCGGCATCCAGGTGCGTGGCCGGCAGCCCGTGCACCAGGTGCGCGAAGAGCCGCGGCGGGTACGACGCGGTCCACTCCGGCACCTCCGACCAGCGGTAACGGGTCCACGGCCCGGCGAAGACCACCAGCTGGTCGGCGAACTCGGCGTAGCCGGGGTACGGGTGCGCGCCCGGCGCGAGCACCACCCGGCCGCCGCCGGGCAGCAGCGCGCGCAGGGTCGCGACGGTCCGGCGGCACTGCGCCGCCTCGGCGCGGAGCGTGGGCGCCCGGTCCACGTAGAAGCCGTCCACCCGGTACCAGTCCAGGTAGCGGGCGGCGTCGGCGGCCAGTTCGCCGTACGGCCGGGTGCCGTGCACCGCGTCCAGCCGTCCGAGGAGTGGGACGCCGTTCTCACGGACGCGGGTGAGCGCCTCGGTGTAGAGGGCGTCCGCCCGGCTGCCGGGCCCGGACGACACGTCGAACGCGGCCCAGTCGACGGGCGCGCCCGGCCGGGCCAGTTCGGCCCACTCCGCGGGCGCGACCAGCGGGTGCGCGAAGAGCGGCACCCCGAAGCCGGTCCTGACCGCCTCCGCCCCGCGCCCACCGCCCGCCGCCCGGTCCTGGACGGGGTCCGAAACGGGGTCCGGACGGGTGGGCGGCTCGCTTTGCGGCATGCCGCGCGGGTGGGTGTCGCCGCGCGGGAAGGGGTTCAGACGCGGCATGCCGCCTCCATCCACACATCGGCGAGCGACTCCTCCAGCCCGATCCGCGGCCGCCAGCCGAGCCGGTCGCGGGCGGTGCGCACGTCGGCCTGCTGCCAGGCGCCGCACCCGTCCGGGTAGGGCGCGGCGTGCGGCGGGTCCTCCAGCTCGCGCAGCGACCCGTCGTAGCCGGCGACATGGGCGAGCGCCGCGGCCATGTCCCGCATCCGCACCGCACGCCCGCTGCCGATGTTCACCACGCCCTGCGCGGCCGACAGCGAGGCGGCGTGCACCGCGCGGGCCACGTCGCGCACGTCCACGAAGTCGCGCTGCGCGCTCAGCCCGCCGAGCTTCAGCTCGCTCTCGCCGTTCTGCATCGCCCGCCGCAGCGCCTCCGCGACCCGGCCCAGCGGCGCCCCGGTCGGCGTGCCCGGCCCGACCGGGGTGAACACCCGCAGCACCACCGCGTCCAGGCCCGAGCCGAGCACCAGCTCCGTCGCGGCGAGCTTGCTCACCCCGTACGGGCCGCCGGGCCGCGGCACCGCGTCCTCCCCGGTGGACGACCCGGCCGGCGAGGGGCCGTACTCCGAACCGCAGCCGACCTGCACCAGCCGGGCCGCGACCGAGCTGCGGCGCAGCGCCTCGCAGACGGTCGCCACGGCGACGATGTTCTGCCGGGTCAGGTCGCGGGCGTTGCCCCGGGTGGAGCCGGCGCAGTTGACCACCACCCCCGGGTGGACCGCGTCCACGAACCGGGCCAGCACCCCGGGCGCGCCCGAGGAGAGGTCGAACCGCACGTCCGCGTCGTCGCTGCGGCCCAGCGCGGTCAACTGGCAGGCGGGGTCGGCCAGCAGGCGTTCGGCGACGTGGCGGCCGATGAAGCCGTCGGCGCCCAGGAGCAGGACCCTCATCGCACACCCCGCCCGGTCCGGTGCCGCAGGACCGTACGGCCGGCCGCGGCGGGCGGCGCGAACCGCTCCGCCGGGGCGAGCGCTTCCGGTGCCGGTGCCGCTTCCGGTGCCGACGGTACGGGGATCGCGAACGGCCCGACGGGTACGGCCGTACCGGTCGGCGGTGCGGCCGGCGGGCGGCCGTACGCGTACGGGTGGCCGGACGCGTCCGGCGAGGTCGGGACGGGTGGGCGGTGCGTGCTCACGAGGGTTCTCCTGATCGGTGGTACGAGAGGTCAGGTGCGGTGGGCCGAGGCGCGCGGGACGCGGTGGAGGCAGTGCGCGGCCAGGGCCAGGGCGGCGGCGCCGCAGGCGGCGGCTTCGGCGGTGCCCGCGGCCACCGGCAGCAGGGCGGCCAGCAGGGCCTGCGCGGCCACGGCGGCGGCGAGTCCCGCGGTCGCCGCCCGCGGTGCGCCGTGCACCGAGAGCAGCCGCGCCGCGAACAGCAGCGCTCCGACGGCCGAGCCGCGCAGCGAGCCGAGGAGGGCGAGCAGGACGAGCAGGGTCGCCGCGTATCCGGCGAGGGCGGCCAGCAGCCGCGGGCGGACCGCGTCGGCGAAGTCGGCGAGGCTGTGGCTCGGGGCGAGTTGGGCCCGGGCGCTCGCCGCGAACCACCGGGCGAGGGCGGCCGCCGGGAGCAGGGTCAGGGCGAGCACCGCGAGGGTGCCGGTGCCGACCGGGTCCGGGCCGCAGCGGGCCAGGGCGAGCAGGGCGAGGGCGCACAGTGCGGCGGGGACGCGGGCCGCGGCTCTTCCGGTCGTTCTCAGCGGGCCGCGGTGCAGGGCGGGCCATGCGGTGGCGGCCAGCACCGCCACCGCGACCGGGGCCGGGGCGTGCAGGGCCGCGGCCACGGAGCAGGCTGCGCCTGGCAGCAGGTGCAGGGCGAGGTCGCGGGGGCGGGGGTGGGGGTGGGGGCGGGCCCGGCCGCGGGGGTGCTCGGGGCGCGGGGCCGGGGCCGGGGCGGCGACACGCGCCGTCTTGCGGGGGACCCGGGCGAACAGTTCCTCTGCGAGGCCGAACACGTCGCGGTGGCGCAGCCGTCGCGCGTCGACGTCCGTGACGCCTCGGGCTTCCAGGCCCGCGGCCACCTCCCACATGTCGGCTGCGCCCGCGATCATCGCGTGGTGGTGGTGCATCACGCCTCGTACCGGGTCAGCGGGGCCCCTGCGGGGGGCGGTGCGGGGGGCGCCGGCGCCGTTGTGGGGTGCGGTCGGCGCTGCGGCTCCCGCCGGGGGATGGCTGGGCGCGCAGTTCCCCGCGCCCCCATTCCGCTCGGCCAACGGCTCCACCTCCCCCGGCGAACCTCCACCGCGCGGCCCGGCCACCACCGCCTCAACGACACCACCGCCGTTGCGGGATACGGTCGGCGCTGCGGCTCCCGCCGGGGGATGGCTGGGCGCGCAGTTCCCCGCGCCCCCATTCCGCTCGGCCAACGGCTCCACCTCCCCCGGCAAACCGCCACCGCCGTTGCGGGATACGGCCGCCGCCGCCACACCCGCCAGGGGACGGCTGGGCGCGCAGTTCCCCGCGCCCCCATTCCGCTCGGCCAACGGCTCCACCTCCCCCGGCGAACCTCCACCGCGCGGCCCAGCCACCACCGCCTCAACGACACCACCGCCGTTGCGGGTTACGGCCGGCGCCGCCACACCCGCCGGGGGACGGCTGGGCGCGCAGTTCCCCGCGCCCCCATTCCGCTCGGCCAACGGCTCCACCTCCCCCCGCAAGCCGCCACCGCCGTTGCGGGGTGCGGCCGGCGGCGCCGCACCCGCCGGGGGGCGGCTGGGCGGGTAGGTCCCCGCGCTCCCGTTCTGCTCGGGTGTTGGGGGGGTGGGGTGGTAAATCGATTCGCCTGGGGGGTGCAGAAGCGATTCGTCTTGGGGTGGCATGGGGGCGGCTCCTAGCGGCACGGGGTGAGGGCTTCCGCGGGGGCGACGAAGGGGCGGGGGGCGCCGGTGGCGTCGTGGAGGGGTTCGCGGGGGACGGGGTGGCGGGCGAGGACGGAGAGGTAGGCGTCGCGGAAGGCGTGCACGCAGGTGGTGACGGTGAAGAGGGCGAGCGCGCGCTCGCGGGCGGCGGCGCCGAGGCGGGAGGCGCGTTCGGGCCCGCGCAGGAGTTGGAGGGTGGCGTCGGCGAGGGCGCGGGGGTTGCGCGGGGGGACGATCAGCCCGGTGCCGCCGATGACCTCGCGGACGGCACCGACGTCGGTGGAGACCGTCGGGCGCCCGCAGAACATGGCCTCGACCAAGTTGAGCGGGAACCCTTCGGCGCTGCTGCTGAGCAGGACCACGTCGCCCGCCGCGTAGGCGTCCGCGGGTTCGGGCGCGCCGGGGGACCCGATCTCCTCGAAGGTGACCGGGCTCTCGCCGACGGCGTGCGGGTGGGCGGCCTCGTCGGGGAAGAGCTGGGCGGCCAGGCCCCGGCAGTACCCGAGGTAGCCGGCGCTCCGCTCGTCGGTGACGGGCGCGTGGAAGACCCGCAGCCGGGTCTGCGGCTCCTCGGCGCGTATCGCGTGGAAGGCGTGGAGCAGGGCGATCAGGTCCTTGGCGGGGTCGGCGCGCCCGACCCAGGCGAGCGTGGGTTCGGCGGGCGCCGCGGGCTGCCGCCGGGTCTCCTCCTCGGAGGCGGCGCCGGCTCGGGCGAACCGTCCGGCGTCGATGCCCGGGTGGACGGTGCGGACGCGGTCGGCGGGGGCGCCGCACCGCTCCTGCCAGCGCCGGACGTGGGTCGAGCCGGGCGTGACGAGCGCGGCCTGCCGGTAGGACTCGCCGGCCAGCAGGCGGTGGTAGTCGCCGAGCAGGACCCGCACCGCCGGGGTCAGCCCGGCCGCGCGATGTGCGAGCAGCGCCTCCCGCACCCGCACGGTGTACTCGGTGACGATCAGCGGGGTGCCGCAGAAGCGTTTGGCCAGCAGCCCGGGCAGTGTGGCCGGGCCGCCCGAGACGGCGTGGCAGACGTCGGCGGCGCCCAGCTCGTCGGGGCCGTACCAGGGCAGTGACAGCGGGCGCAGCTGGTGTTCCAGCAGCGCGGCCACGGCGAGGAGTTCGGTGACGCCGATGTCGCCGAGCAGGGGCCGTACGCCGGGTGCGTGGCAGGCGGCCTCCAGCGCGGTGAGCGCGTCCTCGCCGCGCAGCAGCTCGGGCAGTCCGCCGTGTTCCGCGGCGAGTTCGGCGAGGCCGTAGAGCCCCGCGGCGAACCGTCCCGCGCGGTCGGCGGGGTCGGTGCGGGGCGCTGCGGGCGCCGGCCGGCGCCGGTCGGGGGTCTCCGCGGCGCCCGCGAGCGCCGCGGCCAGGTCGCCGAAGTGCCAGCGGAAGGCGGCCCGCCGGGCCTTCCGTGCGGCCCGGCCGCCGCCGCGTGCGGCGGACGGCGGCTCGCCCCACAGCCGTTCGGCCCGCACCCGCCGGACCGGCGGGGGCAGCTCCACCCGTCCGCCGGCCTCGGTCCGCGGCGACCGGCTGAGCGCGTACAC
This sequence comes from Actinacidiphila sp. bgisy145, assembly GCF_057708125.1. Lineage (NCBI taxonomy): Bacteria > Bacillati > Actinomycetota > Actinomycetes > Kitasatosporales > Streptomycetaceae > Actinacidiphila > Actinacidiphila sp. bgisy145. Next base: position 77,903 of record NZ_JBYIRL010000004.1, on the reverse strand, counting down.
GTCGAACTCGTGGTGCGCGAGGCCGCGGACCAGGCGGTCGCACCACGCACCCCCTTCACCTCGCGCATACGGGTAGCCACCCTCGGTGAGTAGTGCGATGCGCACGCGTGCGCCCCCTCTCGGCATACCGGTTCCACGGTCGCTGCCGGGGCGGGGCGCTGTGCGTTGGTGCGGCGGCGGTGCCCGCCCGGCGCGAAGCACGCTATGCCGGGACAACGGTGCTTCGGCGGACGGTTGTCCGTGGTGCCACCAAAAGGGGTGAAGGGGCGTAACTTCCTTGCGCGGCTGCCGTTTACGCGGCTCGGGCGCCTACGTGGCTCCGGGCACCGCCGGTCGCGCCGCCGGTCGCAGCGGCGGCCGAGGGGCGGTGCGGCCGCGTCAGGGGAACGGCCAGGGGTTGGGGACGCAGGTCGGTCCGCCGTCGAGGGACAGGAACTTGGTCTGCTGCATCATCACCGGGGCGGGCGCGCCCTCGCGCGGACAGCCGGCGTGGCCGTGGCCGAGGCGGTGGCCGACCTCGTGGTTGACCAGCATCTGGCGGTAGGCGAGCATCCGGTCCGGGCCGTAGGTGGCGGCGCCCTGCGCCCAGCGGTAGGCGTTGATCATGGTGCGCGGGGTGGACGCGGAGTCGCAGGAAACGTTGTCGACGGTGGTGTCCAGCCCGGACTTGGCGCACCACTTCGCGGTGGTGCCGGGGCTGGCCAGGGTGACCACGATGTCGGCCGGCCCCGAGGAGACCCGCTCGAAGGTCATCGTGCCGCCGTGGCCCCAGCTGCGCGGGTCGTTCAGGGTGGCGAAGACGGCGTCGGAGAAGAGCCGGGGGTCCAGGTCGAGGCCCTTCTCCACGTCGACCCGGAAGCGCATCACCTTGCCCTTGCCGGGGGCGGCCTGGTGGCCCGGCACGGTGCTGAAGGCGCCGGACAGGCTCAGGTGCGGGTCGAGCGGGTACTGCCGGGCCATCTGCTCGTCGTACGAGGCGGTGCCGGTCGCGGCGGTGCTCGCCGTGGGGGCGCTCGGCGCGGCGGAGGTGTCCTCCGCGGCGGGGCCGGACGCGCCGTCCGGGGTGGTGTCGTCCTCGGGCCGGTGGTGGCCGCGGTGGAACTGGGTGCCGGCCAGCACCGCGAGGGCGGCCAGCGCGGTCATGGCGGCGACGCCCGTGGTGAGGGTGCGGGCCCTGCGGCGGCCGGGGGCGCCGGGCGCGGACCGGTCGGCGCCGTCCGCCGCGCCCTTCCCCGTGCTCCCGCCGCCGTCGTCGTCGGTTCCGGCGCCGGGTTCGGGCGAGGGGGCCGGCACCGGGCGCGGCGCGGGCGCGTCGAAGGCATCCAGGAACTCCTGCCGGGGCCGCGACATCACGCGCCCGGCCTGGCCGTGCCGCCCGCCGTGCGCGGCGGGCGAGTCGAACGCGGCCGCGGTGTCGTACGGCGCCCAGTCCGCGGCCCACTCCTCGACCGGGTCGTAGGGCAGGTCGCGGCGGCCGGGGCGGTCCGCCGGCCAGGCGCCGGGGGCGCCCCACGCGCCGTGTTCGGGGTGTTCGGGGTGTTCGGGGCGGAAGCGGGCGGGGCCGGGCGGGCCGTCGTCGAGCCGGTCCAACGGGTCGGGCCGGCCGGGGCCGCCCCACCGGTCCACGCCGTCCCGGCCGTACGGGGGTCGCGGCGGTTCGTCGACGCCGTAGGGGCTCACCGGGCTGAGCGGGCTCGCCGGGTCCTCAGCGGCCGGCGGGTCGAGGCGGTCCAAGCGGTCCGAGCGGTCCAGGCGGTCCACCGGGCTCAGCGGCGCGAAGTAGTCGCTGTCGTCGGCGGGGCCGCGGCGGCGCCGGCCCGTACCGGGCGCGGCGGGCGGGATCGGGCCGCCGCTGACGAAGCCGCCGGCGCCGGATATGCCCGGGGCCGCCCGGTCCGTCCCGTCCTGGCCCGCGCGGCGGCGCCCCAGCTCCCGGTCGCCCCAGGGGTCGTCGTCCCACCCGGCCGGGCCGTCCGGTCCGCCGCCCCACTGGCTCGGGCTGTCCCGGTCGTCCTGGCCGTCTGTCGCGCTGTGCTTCCCCACGCCCTCGATCAGCTCCTGGTCGCCGCGTCGGTGCCCGTATCCGTGCTCGTGCCCGTACTCCTGCTCGCGCCCGGGTGCGTGCCGCTGTCCGCCGGGCCGCCGGACCCCGCCGGCCCGGCGTGCTCGCGCTCGCGCGCGGCGACGTCGGCCAGCAGGTCGCGGAAGGCCCGGTCGACCAGCTCCGGGTACTCCATCATCGCCACATGCCCGCTGCCGGGGATGACAAGCGTCCGGCGGTCCCGGAAGGCGCCGGCCGCACGGCGGGCGGACTTGGCGGAGACCAGCTTGTCGCGCCCGCCGTGCACCAGCAAGGTCGGGGCGAGGACCCGCTCGGCCTGGCGCCACAGGGCGTGCTGGCCGCCGAGGGTGTAGGCGTCCACCAGTCCGCGCACGGAGCGGACCATCACGTCCCGGAAGTACGGCAGCCGCATCCGGCGCTCGTACTCGGCGGCGGCCGCCTCGACGGCCTGCGGGTCCACCGCGTCCGGGTCGCCGTAGCAGAGCGACAGCAGGGCGTGGGTGCGGCGCTGCGGGGACCAGTCGCGGGTCAGCCGGGTGTAGAGCTGGATCACCCCGGGTGCCCCGGCGAACACGGTGGGCCACGCGGTGAGCTGCGGCGGGACCTCCGGGAGCGCGGGCGAGATCAGGGTGAGGGTGCGCACCAGGTCCGGGCGGGCCGCGGCGACCTTGACGGCGACCGAGCCGCCCAGCGAGTTGCCGAACAGGTGGACCGGGCCGCGGCCCTCCGCGTCCAGCAGCCGGATCACGGCTCTGGCCTGCCCCGGGATCGTGTAGTCGGCGTTGTCCGGCGGCGGAGAATGGCCGAATCCGGGCAGGTCCGGGGCTTCCGGAGCCACGATGTCGGAGATCCGGGCCATCAGGGCGGACCAGTTCTGCGAGGAGCCGCCGAGGCCGTGCACGCACAGCGCGGGCTCCGGTCCGCCGTCGGACCGCGACCGGACCACCAGGCTCAGCCCGGGCAGCCCCACGGTCCGCACCGTCTCGCCGGCCGCCAGCGGCGGCCCCTCCGGTGGTACGGCCGCCGGTGCAACGGCCGCGCGGGGAAGATCGGTCGAGGGCATACGGCAATATTACGAGAGGATCACGCCAACGCCCCTGGGTTCGCGGCGAGAAGCGGCCCGACGGCGGGCAGGAGGAGCCGAAAGCCGCCATCCCGGGTGTCCGCGGTGCGCCCCCGGTGCGCCCGCGGTACGGCCGCCGCCCGGGCCGCGCTGCGGGCTGCCGCCCGGGGCCGCCCTGCGCATGCGCGCGGCAGCTCCTACGCTCGAAGGTGGCGGTTCTGCGCGTTTCTGCACGAGGAGGGGCCATGTCCGACCGGACCGGAAGCAACGACACCCACGCCACCGACGCCACCAACCGCGCCCATGGCGCCGACGGCGGGCCGGCCGAGGTGGACGAACGGGACGAGGTCGGCGTGATCGACGAGGCGGAGGCCGCGGAGACCTCCCGCGAGGACGCCGACCGCGACCCCTCGCTCGACCTGGAGGCGCCCGAGGCGGACACCGCCGAGCAGCGCGCCGACCTGGTCGAACCGGACGACGACCAGGTCACCGTGCGGCCCGCGGACCAGGCGGCCGAGGCAGACCCGGTGGACGCCGCGGAGCAGCGCCGTGCGGTCACCCGTGACGAGGACGACTACCGCTGACCGGGTCCGTGGGCGCCCGGGACCCCCGGTGCGCCAGGGAATGCCGCCCGTGAGGTTTCGCCCGCAGGTCCCAGGAAGTGAGAATGTCCGTCCGCGCGGCGCACAGGGTCGTTACTGAAAAGTACGATGGCCAGTGCGGTGCTCATTCGTACCTTCACCACCAGAACTGGGAGGCGGCGTGACAGCCATCGAGCAGACTCAGGCGGCACGGCCGCGTGGCACGCGCCTGCCCCGCAGGGCCCGGCGCGAACAACTGCTGGGCGCGGCCCAGGAGGTGTTCGTCGCGCAGGGCTACCACTCCGCGGCCATGGACGACATCGCCGAGCGGGCCGGGGTCAGCAAGCCGGTGCTCTACCAGCACTTCCCCGGGAAGCTGGAGCTCTACCTCGCGCTGCTGGACCAGCACTGCGAGTCGCTGCTCCAGTCGGTGCGCACGGCGCTGGCGTCCACCACGGACAACAAGAAGCGCGTCGAGGCCACGATGGACGCGTACTTCGCCTACGTCGAGGGCGAGGGCGGCGCGTTCCGGCTGGTCTTCGAGTCCGACCTGACGAACGAGCCCGCGGTGCGGGAGCGGGTGGACAAGGTCGCGCTGGAGTGCGCCGAGGCGATCAGCGAGGTCATCACCGAGGACACCGGGCTGCCGGCCGAGCAGTCCATGCTGCTCGCGGTGGGCCTGGGCGGCGTCTCGCAGGTGGTGGCGCGCTACTGGCTGGCCAGCGGCAGCGAGGTGCCGCGGGACACCGCGGTGCAGCTGCTCACGTCGCTGGCCTGGCGCGGTATCGCCGGGTTCCCGCTGCACGGCGCCGAGGGCGACCACCGGCCCGAGTAGCGCGGGCTGTTCGCTCACGGCGTTTGCGGCCTGCCCGTGCCGTCCGCCGGGCGGGGCTACGCTGTGCTCCGTACGGCGCGATCCAACCGCGCACACCGCCCGACCATCGGAGGTATCCAAGCCGTGGAGGTCAAGATCGGCGTGCAGCACGCGCCGCGCGAGATCAGCATCGAGAGCTCGCAGTCGGCCGACGAGGTGGAAACCGCTGTCGCCGACGCGCTCTCGGGCACCAGCAAGCTGCTGAGCCTGGTGGACGAGCACGGCCGCAAGGTCCTGGTCCCCGCCGACCGTCTGGCCTACGTGGAGATCGGCGAGCCCGCCGCCCGCCGCGTCGGCTTCGGCGCCGCCCTGTAGCCCCGCCCCACCACCGGCGAAGCCGCGCCCCCGACCAAGGGGGACGCGGCTTCTCCTGTTGGCCGGTGCGGTGCGCGCGGCCCGCTCTTCGTTCAGTACGCGGCGGGCACCTCGCCGTCCCACGGCACGAAGGTGGCGAGGTCGAGGGTGTGGTGGGGGCCGGTGCGCCAGTGGGCGTGCAGGACGGTGCCGTGGACCTCGACGCGGACCGCGGTGGCGAGGTCGGCCAGGTCGGTCGGGGTGGGGGCGGTGCGGGTGAGGGTGTGGAGGGAGACGAGGACGGTGGTCGGGGTGCCGGCGGTGGCGGTGAGGACGGGGACCGCGGAGTAGGGGCCCATCGCGTTGGTGTCGCGTTCGGCGTGGGTGGCCGCGTGCTGCCAGCCGTACAGGCCGACGACGGTGGCGGTGAGGCCGTCCGCGCGGGTGACGGCGGCGGTGCGGGCGGTGCCCGGGCCGCCGGGGGTGCGGGTGGTGAGGGGCGAGGTGTCGGCGACGGCCCAGCCGCCCTCGCGCACCGGCCGCGGCCGCGGCGTCCGCACGAGGTGGGCGCGCAGTTCGAGGTCGCCGTCGAGGACGGTGACGCTGACCACGGAGCACCCGGGCAGCAGGCGGCCGTCGAGCTGCGGCAGGTGCACCGAGCCGGCCACGGCACCCTCCACCCGCATCGCCCGGATCACCCCGCGGTGGCTGGCCCGCCCGCCGGCGTCGAGCAGCGCCAGGTGCCCGTCGACGTTGGCGGTCCAACCGGCCGCCGTGCCGGGCGCGGTGTGGCTCGAGTAGCCGAACTTGGCGTAGTGCGGGTCGTCGGGGTCGGCCCGGGTCGGCTCGACGGGGATCTCGCAGTGGTCGCTGCCGTGGTTCACCAGCCGTACGATGCCGTCCTGTTGGGTTCGCAGCAGCCACCCCAGCTCCGGCATCACCCGGGTCCGCGGCCCGCGCTCGGTCGGCTGCGGCTGCTCCGCCGCGGTCCACACCGGCGCGTCCTGGTCGATCGCGAGCCCGAGGAACCCGATGCCGGCCAGGTAGGACGACCCGAACCCGCTGTAGGTCTGCGCGATCGGCTCGTACGGGCGGTACCAGCCCAGCTCCGGCGGGTGCGCGATGCCGACCCCGGCCGCGGTGAACCGCGCGAGCACCCCGGACGCGAGCCGCCGGGTCGCCCCGGGCGTCAGCGGGTTGACCCCGGAGATCTCCGCGCACCACAGCGCCGCGAGCGCGGCGGTCCGGTACGTCAGCGACCGCCCGACGTGCAGCATCGAGCCGTCGGGCGCCACGGTGTCGGCCCAGGACCCGGCGAACGCGCCGAGCCGTTCGAGGTGCCGCGCGCCGTCGGGTGTCGCGGTCCGGTCGGTCATCCGGTACCAGGCCCACAGGTAGGGGTGGATGGCCCAGGCGTTGTAGTAGTCGACGGCGTGCTCGGGGCCGTCGGTGTACCAGCCCTGTTCGAGGTACCAGGACTCCACGCGGCGGACGTTGCGCGTGCCGGTGCACCCGGAGGTGTCCTCCCCGACCGAGCGGAGGAAGCCCTCCGCCATCGCCGGGAACAGCTGCCAGTTGTTGTGCCAGACCTCCAGCCGCGCGTGGTGGCGCAGCCAGTCCGCGATCCGGCGCCGCTCGGCCGGGGCGAGCCGGTCCCACAGCCGCTCGCGGCTGATGTGCAGCCCGAACGCGATGTTCGCGGCCTCCACGATGGAGTTCGTCACCCCGGTGACCGGGGCCCGGCAGGTGACGCCGCGCGGCCAGGACTCGGCGCCGTCCGGGTCGGTCCCGGCCAGCAGCGCGCGGGCGTACCGCTCCGTGAGCGCCTCGGCCTCCGTGCCCCGGGCGCCGGCGATGAGCGGTGCGGCGAGCAGGAAGGACCGGCCGACCGCCTCCATGCTCTCGCGCCGCTCGCCGTCGCCGGTGACGCGGCCGGGCAGCCGCGGCAGGGCGCCGCCGGCACTGTCGTACGGTTCGATGCGCGACAGCCAGCGCCGGCCGACCGCCTCCCAGTGCGCGCGCGTCCACCCGGTGAGGGGCGAGCGCTCCGCGTCGGGCGCGGGCAGCACGAAAGGACCGCTGCCGCCGGAAGGACCGTTGCCGTTGCCGTTGCCGCTCATGCCTCCGCCGCCTCGGCCTCGCCCGGCACCGCCTCGGCCTCGCCCGGCTCCACCTCGACCTCGCCCGTCGCGACGTCCACCCTCCACCGCCCAGCCCACTCCAGCCGGGCCTGCCCGCCCCCGATCCGGATCGGCAGCCACACCGGCAGCGACCGCTCCAACTCCTCGGGCAGCCACCGGTCCCCGACGTACACGTACGCGGTGCGCTCGCTGCCCTCGACCGGGACGATCGTGCTGATCTGCGAGTCGTACGTCGCCGACCCGGCCGGTGCGAACCGCCGCCAGGGCGACCACGGCCCGGCGAGCGAGGGCGCGGTCGCGTACCGGTTGTCGTTGGCGGCCCAGCCGGTGAGGTCGGAGCCGAACAGGTAGTAGGTGCCCTCGACCCGGACCAGCGCGGGCGACTCGTAGCCGTGGTCGCCGCTCTCGCCGAGCGTGGTGGCCACCAGCTCCTCGACGCCGAGCAGGTCCTCGGTGAGCCGGTAGATGTGCAGCCCGTGGTCGCGGTCCTCGGACAGCAGGTAGCCGGCGCCGTCCTCCGCGTAGACACCGATGTCGCGGCTGAGGTGTCCCAGCGGCCGCACGCTGCCGCGGTACGTGTACGGTCCGGCCGGGTCGTCGCTCGTCGCGAAGCCGACGCGCGCGTCGGCGTAGTCCGCGGAGTCGATGTGGAGGTACATCACGTACTGCCCGGTGCGCGGGTGGCGCAGCACCTTCGGGCGTTCGACCACGCGGCCGGGGGCGAGGTCGCCGTCGCCGACGGCCAGCGCGGTGCCCTCGTGCCGCCAGGCCGCCAGGTCGGCCGAGGAGTAGCAGGCGATGCCCGCGAAGGTGCCGCCGGCGCTCTTGTCCTCGCCCCAGGCGTAGAAGCGGTCGCCGATCCGCAGGACGCCGGCGCCGTGGAGTTGGGCGAACCGCCCGTGCTGGTCGAGGAACGGCCGGGCGGTGGTGATGTCGGTCATCGTGGCGGCGCTCCGCTCTCAGGCCTGGAGGACGGACCGCTCGAAGGCGATCGGTTCCGCGAAGCTGCCGGTCGCGCTGAACGCCAGCGTCTCGCGTACCGCGTTGCCGGCGAGCCGGCGCAGTTCGTTGCCCTGCGAGCCGGCGATGTGCGGGGTGATGAAGGTGTTCGGCGTGGCGCGCAGCCGGGCACCGGACGGCAGCACCTCCGGCTCGGTGACGTCGAGGATCGCGGCGAGGTCGCCCCGGTCGAGCCGGTCGGCCAGCGCCTCCTGGTCCACCAGCCCGCCGCGCGCGGTGTTCACCAGTGTCGCGCCCGGGCGCATCGCGTCGATGGCGGCGCGGTCCAGCATGCCGGCGGTGGACGGCAGCAGCGGCGCGTGCAGCGAGACGATGTCGCTGGCCGCGCAGAGGTCGGCCAGTGCCATCCGCTCGACGCCGAGCCGGGCCGCGTCCGCCGCGTCGATGTGCGGGTCGGCCAGCACCACGCGGACGTCGTACCCGCGCAGCCGCTCGATCACGGCGCGGCCGACGCGGGAGGCCCCCACGACGCCGACGGTGATGCCGTGCATGCCGACGATCGGCCAGGTGCCCTCGATGTCGACGGCGTGGCCGTCGGCGGCGCGCAGCAGGTCCGCGCCGGCCAGGGCCCGCTTCGCGGCGAGCACGATCATGGCGACCGAGAACTCCGCCACCGGCACCGCGTTGGCGGTGGCGCTCGACGCGACGGCGATGCCGCGCCGCCACACCTCGTCGTCGACCACGGGCCGGATGGAGCCGGCGGAGTGCACCACGGCGCGCAGCCGCGGCATCCGGTCCAGGCGTCCGGCGTCCAGGACCGGCGAGCCCCACCCGGTGACGAGCACCTCGACCTCGGCGAGGTGCGCGGTGTCGGCCGCGCCGTCCAGGTCGAGCGGCCGGTCGGCGAGCAGCCGCACGGTGCTCGCGGCGTGCAGCGCCGCGAGGTCGGCGGCGGCGAAGACCCGGCCGAACGTCGGGCCGGGCATCGCGAAGCCGACCGCGACGGTGCGCACCGCATCGATGTGCGGCGGCCCCATGGTGTTGATGTTCGACGTCATATGACGGTGGACTCCCCTCCGGCGAACAGCGAATCCCACCTCAGCCCGGAGCGATGTGCGAAGTCAAGGCGCGGGGTGCAATCGATCAGGAGTCGAACACCGGACGGGCCGACTCCCGGATGCTCAGGGTCGGCGTCAGCGTCATGTGGCGGCGCGCGAAACCCAGTTCGGCGGCTGCCGAAAGACGCTCGAAACACATGGTGGCCGCGAACCGGCCCACGTCGTGCTTGGGCGGGGCCACCGCGGTCAGCGGCACCGCGGCGAACGCGGCGACCTCGTCGTCGTAGGCCACCACCGACAGGTCGCCCGGGATCGAGACGCCCATCTCGAGCACGGTCTTCACGAACTCCACCGCGTAGTGGTCGGAGTGCACGAACACCGCGGTGGTGCCCGCGTCGAGGCAGCGGGTGACGAAGCGGCGGGTCGCGGCGCCCACCGAGGCGGTCTCGTCGATGATCTCCACCGGTGCGTCGGTGCGCAGTCCGAGTTGGCGCACGGCGCGCTTGTAACCGGTGCGCAGCTGCGGCGAGGTGGGGGTGTCGAACATCGCGACGCCGACCGAGCGGTGCCCCAGTTCGGCCAGGTGCCGGATGGCGACGGCGGCGCCCGCGCCGTGGTCGCTGCGCACGGACTCCAAGGTGGCGGCCCCGATGGGCGCCTCGGTCACGGCGCGTTCGACGATCACCACCGGCATCGCCGCCTGGCTCAGCAGCTCCAGCGCCGGGTACGCGTCGGCGGTCGTCGTGGTGACCAGCAGCCCGTCGATCCCGCTCGACATGAAGCGCTTGATCTGCTGCCGCTCCAGGGCCCGGTCGTACTGCGAGACGCCGAGGACGACGCGCCCGCCGAGGGCCTCGGTGCGTTCGGCGACCCCGGCCACGACCTTGGGAAAGTAGTAGCCGGGGTCGGGGACGACAAGCCCCAGCGTGAACAGCGCGGCGGTCGGCTCCCCCGGCGCCGACCGGGGCGCCGGCCGGTGCGGGACGCCCGCGGTCGGGTACGTCTCCACCGAAACGGCACCGCCGTGCACGCGCCGCAGGGCGCCGCGGTCGGCCAGTTCGCCGAGATCCCGCCGGACCGTCATCGCCGAGACACCCTCCCGGGCGGCGAAGTCGGTTGCGGACAGGCTTCCGTGGACACGCAACTCGGCCAGGATGCGCTCCTGGCGCTGACTCGGGTGCATCGTCGCTCCCCATGTGCGTTTGGTGTGCGGATGAATAATCGCTCTTGACTCTCATCATATGAGCACTTAGAGATGTCGAAGTGTTCGAACGTCGCACCGTGGTCGTCGCCGAGCCAACTCCCGGACACCCGCAACCACCCGAGGCAAAGGAGCCGCATGAGCGCGAAGTTGGTCGCCCCCGCAGCGACCCGTACCGACCGCCACGGTCACGAACTGGTCGAACGACGCGTCCCGTTCCTCGCCCGGCTGCGGCAGGACTACCCGCTGCTGATCATGGTGACGCCGGCCGTCGTCCTGCTGCTGCTCTTCGTCTATGTGCCGCTGTTCGGCAACGTGATCGCGTTCATGGACTACCAGCCCTACGTGCCGATCACCCAGAGCCCGTGGATCGGCCTGCAGAACTTCCAGACGCTCTTCGCCGACCCGACGTTCTGGCGCGCGGTGGTCAACACCCTTGAGATCACCCTGATGCAGCTGGTGCTCTTCTTCCCGGTGCCGATCGCGCTGGCACTGCTGATCCACTCCCTGGTGTGGCCGTGGCTGCGGGTGCTGGTCCAGTCGGTGCTGTACCTGCCGCACTTCCTGTCCTGGGTGATCGTCGTCGGCTTCTTCCAGGAGTCGCTGGGCTCGGGCGGCGTGGTCAACCACATGCTGCGGCAGGCCAACGAGTCGACGATCACCGTGATGAGCGACCCGTCGACCTTCAAGCTGCTGCTGACCTCGCAGCTGATCTGGAAGGACGCCGGCTGGGGCACGATCATCTTCCTGGCCGCGCTCGCCGCCATCGACGACTCCCTCTACGAGGCGGCCGCGATCGACGGTTCGGGCGCCTGGAGCCGCTTCTGGCACGTCACACTGCCCGGCATCCGGCCGATCATCGTGCTGCTGCTCATCCTGCGCCTGGGCGAGGCGCTGTCCGTCGGCTTCGAGCAGATCATCCTGCAACGCAACGCGGTGGGCGCGCACGCGGCCGAGGTCCTCGACACGTACGTCTACTACCACGGTGTCGTCGACGGCAACTGGGGTGTGGGCATCGCGGTCGGACTCATCAAGGGCGTGGTCGGGTTCATCCTCATCCTGGGAGCGAACAAGGCCGCGCACATGCTCGGAGAACAAGGGGTGTACTCGCGGTCATGAGCACTATCCGCCGTCCGGTCTGGGCCGGAAAACCCAAGCCCGTCGTGCTGGCGCTCAAGAGTGTCGCCGTCGTGATCCTGCTCGCCGTCATCCTCTTCCCGTTCCTCATCGTCTTCTCCACGAGTGTGTCCACCAACGACGACATCACCGCGGCCGGCGGCTACGTGGTGTGGCCGAAGTCGTTCGACCTGTCGGCCTACTCGCAGATCCTGACCGGCGGGATCGTGACCCGGGCGATCGTGGTGACCGCACTGGTCACCCTGGTCGGCACCGCGATCAGCGTCAGCTCGACGGTGCTGGCCGCATGGGCGCTGAGCCGTCCCGGATCGCTCTTCCAGCGGCCGCTGCTGACCTTCGTGCTGGTGACGTTCCTCTTCACGCCCGGCCTCATCCCGCTGTACCTGGTGGTCAAGCAGCTGGGCCTGGTCAACAACTACTGGGCGCTGATCCTGCCGTCGGCCTTCAGCGTCTTCAACCTGGTCGTCGTACGCGGCTTCATGATGGGCATACCGAAGGAGCTCATCGACAGCGCGAAGATGGACGGCGCGGGCGAGTTCCGGGTGCTGTGGCAGATCGTGCTGCCGCTGTCCCGCGCGGTCATCGCCGTCGTCACCCTCTTCTACGCCGTCGGCTACTGGAACGCGTTCTTCAACGCCCTGCTCTACATCAACGACTCGACGAAGTGGACGCTCCAGCTGGTGCTGCGCACCTATGTGCTCCAGGGCTCCTCCCTCGTCTCCGGTGTCGGTGACACCACCATCCACCCCGCCGCGCAGTCCGTGCAGATGGCGGTCGTCATGATCGCGATCGCGCCGATCGCCCTCGCCTACCCGTTCGTCCAGCGGCACCTCACCAAGGGTGTGCTCACCGGGGCCGTCAAGGGCTGAGCCGCCGCCATCCCCCCCGACACGGAGTCCACTTCAAAGGAGAAGTCCGATGAACATGCCCACCAACGGCTCGATCAGCCGGCGCAAGCTCCTCGGCGGCGCCGCGTTCGGCCTGCTGGCCCTCGGCACCGGCGGCGCGCTGTCCGCCTGTTCCTCCAGTGACGCGGCCGGCATGAACAAGCTGTCCGACACCCTCACCCCGCTGCCGACGTACATACCGGTGACCAAGGGCCCCAAGCCCGACCTGGCCGGCAACGGCGTCGTCCAGCCGGTGTACTACAACTCCCCGGCGCAGAGCGAGCTGTACAGGTCCGTCACGGGCACCGTCGGCGACGGCAGCACCACGTCCGGCTTCGTGGTGACCTACGACGCCCCGCCGCCGGCGAACAACACCTACCTCCAGTACATCGGCAGGCAGGCCAATGCCAAGTTCGACCTGACCTTCGTGCCCGGCGACTCCTTCGCGGAGAAGTTCGCCACCATGATCGCGGGCAACTCCCTGCCGCAGATGGTGGAGTTCCTCACCTTCGCGATGCCGCCGCGGTACCCGCAGATCCTCGCCTCCCGGTTCCAGGACCTGTCCGAGTACCTGTCCGGCGACAAGATCAAGGAGTACCCGAACCTCGCGAACATCCCGTCGCTGTCCTGGGTGAGCGCCCGGATCAACGGCAAGATCTACGGTGTGCCCGAGCACCGGCCGCCGTTCGGCAGCATCCTGGTGTGCCGCCCGGACATCATCAAGAAGCTCACCGGCCAGGAGCCCGCGCCCAAGAACGAGGCCGACTTCACCGAGCTGTGCAAGTCGATCACCGACGCGAAGGCCAACCGCTACGCCATCACCGGCCAGGGCGGCGCCGACCTCGTCGACTGGGCCTACGACATCATGGGCGCCATCTTCGGGGTGCCCAACGGTTGGAAGCGCACCGCCGACGGCAAGTTCGTCAGCAAGTACGAGACCGAGGAGTGGGTGCGCACCGTCAGCTACATCAAGAAGCTGTACTCGGCGGGCTACTACCACCCCGACACCCCCAGCATGCAGAGCGCGCAGGCCAAGACGTACATCGCCAACGGCACGGTGCTGCTGCACATGGACGGCATCTCCGCGCTGCTGGACACCACGCTGCCCGACGGCGTCGTGACCGGCGGGGTCGTCCCCTTCGGCGCCGACGGCGGCAAGGGCGGCAACTACCAGGGCTCGTCGAGCTTCTCCTTCACCGCGCTGAAGAAGGCGAGCCCGGCCACCATCAAGGAGCAGCTGCGCCTGCTGAACTACCTGGCCGCGCCCTTCGGCTCGCAGGAGCAGTTCGACCTGACGCACGGCAAGGAGGGCGTCCACTACACCGGCTCCGGCGCGAACGCCGCCCTGACCAAGGCCGGCGAGACCATGGTCAACGCCAGCTCGCTGTACCGCCTGGCCGCCGGTCCGCAGGTGCTCAACCTCGCGGTCCGCAAGGACGAGCAGCTGCGCCGCTCGCACGAGTGGCAGGTCGGCACGCAGCACATGCTGGTGCAGAACCCCGCCACCGGCCTGTACTCGGCCACCGCCTCGCAGTCCGGCTCCGCGGAGTCCGCGGTCCTGGACACGATGAACGACTACATCCTGGGCCGCGCCAACCTGTCCAAGGTCCGCGGCGCCATCCGCACCTGGACCGCCAACGTCGGCAACACCATCCGCGGCGAGTACGAGTCGGCCTACGCCAAGCAGCACCCCTGATCCGGCCCGGCAGAAACAGCAGCGCCGACCGTCCGACCACCAAGGGACCCGCACCCGTGCATACCAGCGAAACCTCTCTCCGTTCCCTGTTCACTCCCGCGGTCCGTGCCGCGGTGCGGGTCGGGGCCTGGTCCCCGGCCCCGCCGGTCGAGGACCGCGCCGCCTGGGCCGGCGTCGCCGAACGCGACCGGCAGACGCTGCACGCCGAACACCTGCTCTGGCAGGAGAAGGCGGCCGCCGCACCGCACAGCCTCACCCGGTGGGCGGCCTACAGCCGCACCGGCGACCGGGTGCCCCAGGAGCGCGCCGAGCACGCGATGTGCGGCGTGGTCGGCACCACCGCCCTGCTGCTCGCCGCCACCGGCGACGACGCACTGGTGCCGCAGCTCGCGGACGGCGTCTGGCGGATGTGCGAGCTGAGCGCCTGGTGCCTGCCGTCGCACTACGCGCTGCCGGAGTCCGGCGAGCGGCCGTTCCTGCCCGTCCCGGGCCGGGACGTCCTCGACCTCGCGAACGCCTCGATCGGCGCCATGCTGGCCGGGATCGACGCCGTCGCCGGCGCGCGCCTGGAGCGCGACTACCCCGGCATCCGGGCCCGGGTGCACTACGAGATCCGCCGCCGGGTGCTGGACCCGTGGGAGAAGGAGGTCTACTTCTGGCACGGCGTCGACGGGCCGCCCAACAACTGGGCGCCGTGGATCGTGTCGAACGTGCTGGTCTGTGCCGCCGTCGTGGAGACCGACCAGGAGCGGCTGGCCGCCACCGTCGACCGCGCGCTGGTCATCCTCGACCGCTTCCGCGCCGGGTACGACGACGACGGCAGCTGCGACGAGGGCGCCACCTACTGGTGGTGGGCCGGCGCCACCCTCTTCGAAGCCCTCGACCTGCTCCAGGAGCTGACCGCGGGGGCGCTGGACGGCTTCCCGGTCGCACCCGTCCCGCAGATGGCCCGCTTCCCGATGAGCATGCAGATCGGCGAGAACTCCCAGGTCAACTACTCCGACGGCTCACCGGTGCTGCCGGAGAACGCCAACTGGCACCTGCTCGCCCGCTTCGGCGCCCGGGTCGGCGACGAGGAGGTGGTCCGGCACGCGCGGTGGATGGGCCGCACGCACCCGCTGCGCTTCGACGGGCAGCTCGCGCCGCTGTTCCGCCGCACCCTCACCGCGCTGCGCGCCCCCGACTGGACCGACGGCGAGGCGGCGCCCGGCATGCCGGCGGCGCTCTACCTGCCCGGCACCGAGGTCGCGGTGGCCCGCGAGCGCGCCGGCGACACCACGGGCCTGTTCGTCGCGGCCAAGGGCGGCCACAACGACGTCAGCCACAACCACAACGACGCCGGCGGCGTCATCGTCGCGCTGGACGGCGACCCCGTCCTGATCGACGTCGGAGTCGGCGTCTACCGGCGCGAGACGTTCGAACCGTCGACCCGGTACACGATCTGGACCATGCGCAGCGCCTGGCACAACGTGCCGCTGCCGGGCGGCGTCGAGCAGTTGCCCGGCGCGCAGTACCGCGCCACCGGCACCGCCTTCCACGACGACGGGACCACCACGCAGCTGACGGCGGACCTCACCGCCGCCTACCCGGAGTCCAGCCGGCTGCGGCGCTGCGGGCGCACCGTGCTGCTCGACCGCGGCGGCCCGGCCGTCGAGGTCCGCGACAGCTGGACGTTCGCCGAGGACGGCACCATGACGCTGGTGTTCATGACCGCGCTCGAACCGCGCCCGGACGCACACGGGTTCACGGTCGGCGCGGCCCATGTGGCGCTGGAGCGCGACCGGTTCGACATCGTCGTGGAGCCGGTCGAACTCGACGACGCGAAACTCGCCCGCGCCTGGAACGGGCGGGTCTTCCGCACCCGCCTCGTCCAGCGCGTGCCCGCACGCGAGGGGGAACACGTGCTGCGGGTGACCCGCGCCGCCACCGACTGATTCGCCACGATTCCGGCTGTTCCGAATTCACCGGCAGGCCCGAATCAACCGACTGCCCGCATTTCTGAACTCCGCCGCCCCGCACCCCGAATGTGCGAGATCTGTTCTCTTCGCACCCGGCTCTTGCCCCGCCGATTCGCGAACGCCCATCATCGAAAAACCACGTCGTTTTCGTCGTTTTCAAGGGAGAGAACGCATGACGGAGTCGAACAAGATCAGCCGGAGAACCGCTCTCGGTCTTGGACTGGCCACCGCGGCCTCCGGCACGTTTCTCGCCGGGCCGGCGGCCGCGGCGACCCGGTCCCCCGGGCACGGCCACGGCCACGGCGTCCACCCCCGAATCACCGCGGCCTTCACGCCGGACACCACCACGGTGCTGCGCAACCCGCTCAACGGCTGGTCGCTCTACGCCAACACGTCCTTCCCGTCGGACTACTGGACGCAGTACGACGCGGTGCCGGTCGAGGGGTCGACCGCCACCGCCAAGGTGACGGACTACGCGTCGGTGTACTACATGCGGGTCGCCTGGTCCCTGCTGGAGCCGTCCGAGGGCGTGTACGCCTGGCAGTCGGACACCCCGGTCAAGCTCGCCATCGACGAGGCCCGCGCCCGCGGCCTGCGGCTGGCCTTCCGCGTCGTGGTCGACAGCCGCGACAAGTCCTACGACTTCACGCCGGACTACGTGCGCGCCGCCGGCGCCCAGGGGTACGAGACGCAGACCGGCAGCAAGACGGTGTGGTCGCCGTACCCGGACGACCCGGTGTTCCAGGCGAAGTTCTCCGCCTTCCTGCGGGCGTTCGGCGCCCAGTACGGCGACCCGGCCGTCACGGACTACGTCGACGGCTACGGACTCGGGAAATGGGGCGAGGGCCACACCGTCCTCTACCTCGACGCCGCCAACCGCGAATCGGTGTTCCGCTGGATCGTCGGCGAGTATTCCGCCGCATTCCCGAAGGTCGCCCTCGCGATGAACTACCACCGGATGATCGGCACCGGAGAGGGATGGGGCGATCCGGACCCGGACAGCGAGGCGCTGCTCGACATCGCATTCAATGCCGGATACGTGCTGCGCCACGACGCATTCGGAATGACGGACTACTACGGCGACTGGGAAAAGGCGATCGCCGCGAAATGGCGCTACCAGCGGCCCATCATCATGGAAGGCGGGTGGGTCACCGGCTCCATGAACTACAGCGTCGACCCACGCGGCTACACGACCGTCGCCGACGTGCGGCAGGGCGAGTACGACGACTCGGCCGAGGCGCACGTGAACATGATGGACTTCCGGGTCGGCGAGTGCCTGACGTGGTTCTCGGACGCCTACCCGCTGGTGCAGTCCTTCGACGGTGGCGGCGGGTACCGGCTCTACCCGACGCAGGTCGTCGCGCCCGGCTCCGTCGCCGCCGGCGGCACCGCCGCGTTCACGCACACCTGGGCCAACCTCGGCTGGGGCTACCTGCCGGACAACATCCCGGCGTGGAACCACCGGTACAAGGCGGCGGTCGCGCTGCTCACCTCCGACGGCACCGCGGCGAAGGTGTTCGTGGACGCCGCCAGCGACCCGTCGGCCTGGCTCAAGGGCTCCACCACGTCGTACGCGTTCACCTCGACGGCGCTCAACGTCGCGAAGGGCGCCTACCGCTGGGGCGTCGCCCTGGTCGACACCTCGAAGGGCAACGTGCCCGGCATCGCGCTCGCCGCGCAGGGCACGACCGCGGGCGGCTGGCTCGTCGTGGGTGACGTGCAGGTCGTATGAGACCCGCCCCGGGGGCGCGCCCGTGATCCGGGCGCCTTCCCGGGGCCGCCAACTCCCTTGTGCCCCGGGCCGGATCGACCCGTCCCCGCTGAGGCGTTCGAGCCGGGAGCAGACGGGTGAGCGCGCTTTGCGCCGGCTTGCTCCGGGGTAGGAGTGGTATGGACCGGTCCCGTTCCGTACCTGCCACCGGAGGGATACCACGATGATGCTGTGGGAAGCCGTCGTCTTCGCCGCTCTCGGGCTGCTGGCCGCATGGTCGGCGAGCCGGATGTTCCCGCTGCGGCTCCCCGCGTCGCCCCTGGTGCTCGCGACCGGCCCGGTCGCCTCGCTCCTGGGCGGCCTGGTCACCTACAGCATCGTCGGCGGCCACCACCCCGAGGCGACCTTCCCGGCCGCCCTGCTCACCTCCGCGGCCCTCCTCAGCGTCCTCGCCCGCCCCCCGCGCCGCGGCCGCCACGCCAAAGCGCTGGGCTAGGCCTAGGGCTCCTCGAGGCGGCGGGACACGGCGGAGGGCCGGTCGGAGACGTCAGGCGGACTGCTCCGGGGTGGCCGAGGAGCGGCTGCGGGTGCGGCGGCGGCGCGGCTTGCGCGGCTCCTCCGCCTCCCCGGCGGCCGGCGCCGGAACCGCCGGGGCGGCGGACGCGGCCGGAGCGGTCGCGGCCTCGGTGGCGGTGGCCGGGTCGACCGCGGCCCCACCGCGGGTGCGGCGGCGCTGCCTCGGCGTACGGGTGCGCGGTGCGCGCTCGGCGACGGGTGCCGCGGCCGCGCGCTCACGCCCGCCACCGCCGCCCTTGCGCCCGCGCCCACCGGTCTCGCCCAGGTCCTCGACGGCTTCCGCGTCGAGCCCGGCCCGGGTGCGCTCCGCCCGCGGCAGTATCCCCTTGGTGCCCTCGGGGATGCCGAGCAGCTCGTAGAGGTGCGCCGAGGTGGAGTACGTCTCCTCGGGGTCGTTGAAGGGCAGCTCCAGCGCCTTGTTGATGAGCTGCCAGCGCGGGATGTCGTCCCAGTCGACCAGGGTGATCGCCGTACCGGAGGCGCCGGCCCGGCCGGTGCGGCCGATCCGGTGCAGGTAGGTCTTCTCGTCCTCGGGCGTCTGGTAGTTGATGACGTGCGTCACGCCTTCGACGTCGATGCCGCGGGCGGCGACATCGGTGCAGACCAGGACGTCCACCTTGCCGTTGCGGAACGCGCGCAGCGCCTGCTCGCGGGCGCCCTGCCCGAGGTCGCCGTGCACGGCGCCGGAGGCGAAGCCGCGCCGCTCCAGCTGCTCGGCGACGTCGGCCGCGGTGCGCTTGGTGCGGCAGAAGATCATCGCCAGGCCGCGGCCCTCGGCCTGGAGGATGCGGGAGACCAGCTCCGGCTTGTCCAGGGAGTGCGCGCGGAAGACGTGCTGCGTGGTGTTGGCCACGGTCGCGCCGTGGTCGTCGGGCGCGGTGGCCCGGATGTGCGTCGGCTGCGACATGTAGCGCCGGGCCAGGCTGATCACGGCGCCGGGCATGGTCGCGGAGAACAGCATGGTCTGGCGCCGCGCGGGCAGCATGGCCATGATCTTCTCGACATCGGGCAGGAAGCCGAGGTCCAGCATCTCGTCGGCCTCGTCGAGGACGAGGGCGCGGACGTGCTTGAGGTTCAGCTTCTTCTGGCCGGACAGGTCGAGCAGCCGGCCCGGGGTGCCGACGACCACGTCGACCCCCTTCTTCAGCGCTTCGACCTGCGGTTCGTACGCCCGGCCGCCGTAGATCGCGACGACCCGCACCGCGCGCACCTTGCCGGCGGTGAGCAGGTCGTTGGTGACCTGCTGGCACAGCTCGCGGGTGGGCACGACGACGAGCGCCTGCGGCGCGTCGGTGAGCTGGTCGGGGGTGGCGCGGCCGGCTTCGACGTCGGCGGCGACGGTGACCCGCTCCAGCAGCGGCAGGCCGAAGCCCAGCGTCTTGCCGGTGCCGGTCTTGGCCTGGCCGATGACGTCGTTGCCCGCGAGGGCGACCGGAAGCGTCATCTCCTGGATCGGGAAGGGAGTCGTGATCCCGACGGCCTCGAGGGCGTCGGCGGTCTCATCGAGAATTCCCAGGCTGCGGAAAGTCGTGGTGGTCAGGATGTTGCCTCTTCTGTGAGACGCGGCACGGGCGGCGAGGGGGTCGAGCATCCGGCACGCCGCGGGGCGGCATGCCGTTCACTGACCGCGCAGAGTTGTCGTACGGCCATAGGTCGGCCGCTCAGGCGCGGGACCGCTGCCCTCGCTCAGGCCGCGAGCGGGCCCCTCCCGATGTCGGGAGGGCGGTCGGTTAGGAGCCGATCGGGCCACCGACCGGGCATCCAGGTGTTGCACACGTGGCCCGTCGTAGGTCGGTGCCTGGCCGACTTTGGACGGGTGCATTACCACTCTACCCCGGAAACACGTAGCTGCACCCGATCAAATGTTTCGTTCGGGGCGTCGGCCGTCTCCTCGGGCCCGGCCCGCCGGTCCGCGCGGGCCGGGCCGCACCGGGCCCGGGCCCGGTCGCGGATGCCGTCACCGGGGCCGACCGCGGCCGGGAACTTGGCTATTGTGCGCTGCATGGAGACGCCTGACACGCCCACCGACCACCAGCCGACCGTCACCGGCATCGCCGCCCAGGACTGGGCCGCGGCGTCCGCGCAGCCGCAGTACCGCGCCGCGGTCGTCGACCTGCTCGGCGCGCTGGCGTACGGCGAGCTCGCCGCGTTCGAGCGGCTCGCGGAGGACGCGAAGCTCGCGCCGACCCTGGCGGACAAGGCGGAGCTGGCCGCGATGGCGTCGGCCGAGTTCCACCACTTCGAGCAGCTGCGGGACCGGCTCACCGGGATCGGCGAGGAGCCGCACCAGGCCATGGAGCCGTTCGCGGCCGCGCTCGACGGCTTCCACCGCCAGACCGCGCCCTCGGACTGGCTGGAGGGCCTGGTCAAGGCGTACGTCGGCGACGCGATCGCGTCCGACTTCTACCGCGAGGTCGCCGCGCGGCTCGACTCCGACACCCGCACGCTGGTGCTCGCGGTGCTCGACGACACCGGGCACGCGAGCTTCGCGGTGGAGAAGGTGCGCGCGGCGATCGCGGCGGAGCCCCGGGTCGGCGGGCGGCTCGCGCTGTGGGCCCGCCGCCTCATGGGCGAGGCGCTGTCCCAGGCGCAGCGGGTCGTCGCCGAGCGCGACGCCCTGTCGACCATGCTCGTCGGCGGCGTCGCCGACGGGTTCGACCTCGCGGAGGTCGGCCGGATGTTCTCCCGCATCACCGAGGCCCACACCAAGCGCATGGCCGCGCTCGGCCTCGCCGCGTAGCGGGGTGCCCCTGACCCCCCGGGTGCCGCGGTCCTGTCGGCTGAGGGACCACCTGCCGGTGGGGCTGCCCTCCGGGCTGCCCGGTCCGGTGGGTGCCGGGATCTTGGCGGTGCGTCGTGGCTGGTCGCGCAGTTCCCCGCGCCCCTTGGTAGGTGCGGCTTCCACCGCGCTTGCCCGGAAGGACCCGAGCACATCAAGGGGCGCGGGGAACTGCGCGACCAGCCCCCACCGGCAGGTGGTCCCTCGGCCGACAGGACCGGGGCACCCGGGGGGTCGGGGGCACCCGGAGGGTGACGGCAACCTGACGGACATACGGGACGCGTAACCTCGCCGTATGAGCCGACCCACCACCCTCGACCTCCCGGCGAACGTCGTCTCCCGCCCGCTGGAAACCCCCCGCGGAGCGTTCGCCGTGCTGGACGGCGCCCCGGCGCCGTCCCCCGGCGCAGCGCCGCGCGGCACCGTGCTGCTGGTCCCCGGCTTCACCGGCAGCAAGGAGGACTTCCTCGGTCTGCTGGCCCCGCTGACGGCGGCCGGCTACCGCGCGGTCGCGGTGGACGGCCGCGGCCAGTTCGAGTCGGCCGGCCCGCGGGACGAGGCGGCCTACGCCCGCGGCGAGCTGGCCGCGGACGTCCTGGCGCAGACCGCAGTACTCGCCGCGGACGCGCCCCTGCACGTGGTGGGGCACTCGCTGGGCGGCCAGATCGTCCGGTCCGCGCTGCTCTCCGGGCCGTCGGCGCCGTACGCCTCGCTGACGCTGATGAGTTCGGGGCCGGCCGCGATCGCGGCGGACCAGCAGGCCCGTACCCAGCTGCTGCTGGACCACCTGCCGGCGATGGACATGGAGACGGCCTGGCAGGCGATGCGGGCACTGGAGGCGGGGGCTGACGCGGACGCCGCCGGCGACGAGGAGGAGGCGGCGGCCGTCCCGGACTGGCTGGACGACTTCCTGCACCGCCGCTGGATCGGCACCGTACCGGAGCAACTTCTCGCCACCGCACGGCAGTTGATGACAGAAACCGACCGAGTGGCGGAGTTGGCCGCGCTGCCGCTCCCTAAACTCGTACTCTCCGGCGAGGTGGACTACGCCTGGCCGGTGCCGTGGCTGGACGACATGGCCGCCCGGCTCGGCGCGCGGCGCGTCGTGATCAAGGACGCCGGGCACTCGCCCAACGCGGAGCAGCCGCAGGACACGGCGGCCGCGCTGATCGCGTTCTGGACGGACGTCGAGGGACGGTAGGGGCACTCGGTACCCCTTCGCCCGACTCCCTCGCCGGCGATTAGTTAAGGCAGGAAAGTTTTTCGTTAGTCTGGGGAATGTTTAGAAGGGGGCGTTCGTTGACCACACATGTAACGCGCGACGAAGGGAGAAGCCCCATGCGCTTTGAGATCATGCGACTCGACGACGTCAACGGCGAGGCCGTGGACAGCACCGTCGTGGACGCCAACGCTGTCGACAGGATCGTGCAGCAGGCCGCCGCTCTCGGGCAGCGCATCTACATCCGCCCCGCGGACTGATCACAGGCCCGACGCAACGGCGCCCCGTACCGACTGGATGTACGGGGCGCTTTCGCCTGTCCGGGCCCGATCGCCCGCCGGGCCGGGGGTTCAGCCCTCGCCGTGGACGAAGCCGATGACGCCGTTCGCCACCGACTGCACCGCGATCGCGGACAGCAGCATCCCCGACAGCCGGGTCACCAGTACCACCCCGCCCTCCTTGATCAGCCGGATGATCGCCAGCGAGTAGCGCATGGTCAGCCACAGCACCAGGTGCATCGCGGCGATCGCCAGCCACACCGAGAGCTGCTGCCCGAAGCCGTGCGCGTGCTGCACCGCGAGGATCACCGTCACGATGGCGCCCGGCCCGGCCAGCAGCGGCATGCCGAGCGGCACCAGCGCCACGTTGACGTCCTTCGTCTGCGTCGGCTCGTCCGCCTTGCCCGTCAGCAGGTCCAGCGCGATCAGCAGCAACAGCAGCCCCCCGGCCACCCGCAGCGCGGGCACCGAGACGTGCAGGTAGTCCAGGATCTGCTGGCCGCAGACGCCGAAGACGGCGATCACCCCGAGGGCGACCGACGCCGCCTGCCACGCCATCCGCCGCTGGACCTTCGTCGCCCGCCCCGAGGTCAGGGCGAGGAAGATCGGGGTGATCCCGGGCGGGTCCATGATCACGAACAGGGTGAAGAAGACCGACCCGAACAGGGTGACGTCGAACATGCGTGAAGGCTTTCTGCAAGGCGCCGCGCGGACCGGGCGGACCCGGCGGGGGCGGCGTCAGGGGATGAACGTCGAGCACGGCGCCTCGGCGGGCGCCTCAAGGGACAAGGGGGGCCGCGCGGACGGCGCCGCGCACCACGGCTCCCCGCACACCGGCGCGGGAAAGCGGGGCCGAAAGGAATCCGGTGCGCTAGACCGCCGAGATGGGGACCGCGCCGGTGGCACGGCGCGCGATCTCCCGGTAGACCTCGGGGTCGGTGACGCACTCCCCCAGCCGGACCGTCTTGCGGTCGCCGTGGTAGTCGCTGGAGCCGGTGGCCAGCAGGTCGTGCTCGGCGGCGAACGCGCGCAACCGCGCCCTGGTCGCGTCGTCGTGGTCCACGTGGTCCACCTCGATGCCGTCCAGCCCCGCTGCGGCCAGCTCCGCGATCACCAGCTCCGGCACCGTCTCACCGCGCTTGTGCGCCCCCGGGTGCGCGAAGACGCTCACCCCGCCCGCGGCCTTCACCAGACGCACCGCGTCGAAGGGGTCCAGTTCGTGCTTGTCGACGTACGCCCGGCCGTCGTTGGCGAGCCACTCCTCGGTGAACGCGTCCGAGACACTGGCCACCACGCCCGCCTCGACCATCGCCGTGGCGATGTGCGGCCGGCCCACCGAGCCGTCCCCGGCGATCCGTGCGACCTGCTCCCACGTCACCGGCACGCCCAGTTCCTGGAGCTTCGCGACCATCCCGCGCGCCCTGGGCACCCGGTCGTCCCGGACGAGTTCGCGCTCCCGGTCCAGCTCCGGCTCGGCCGGGTCGAAGAGGTACGCCAGCATGTGCATGCTGATGCCGTCGATCCGGCAGGACAGCTCCGCGCCGGTCACCAGCGTCAGCCCGCCCGGCGCCAGCCCGCGCACCGCGGCGGCCGCCTCCGCGTACCCGCTCACCGTGTCGTGGTCCGTCAGCGCCACCACGTCCAGCCCCGCGGCCACCGCGTTCCGTACCAGGTCGGCCGGCGCGTCCGTGCCGTCCGACGCCGAGGAGTGGGTGTGCAGGTCTATTCGCACAGCGCGCTCCGCGGGTCTAGGGGGGTCGTAAGTGGCCGCCGCCAGCATAACCCTCCGGGGTGGTGCGTTCTGTGGGTGCCGGGATCTCGCGGTCCGCGGTGGCTGGTCGCGCAGTTCCCCGCGCCCCTGGGTCTGCTCGGCCCCTCCCGCGGAAGGGGCGCCCCGCTTACGTGAGGAGGCGGGGGGTGAGGGCGCCGCAGGGGAGGAGGTCGACTTCGGCGCCGGCGTCGCGGAGGTCGGTCAGGACCAGCTCGTCGTACATGAGCAGCCCCGTCTGCTCGGGCCAGACGATGGCCCAGAGCCAGAGCCCGCGGGCCTCGCCGGCGAAGACGACGCGGTCGTCGGGGACGCCTTCGACGTGCCAGAGCGGGGTGGGCCGCCCGGCGGCGAGGACCTTCGCGTGAGGCGGCCGGTCCACGCACATCCCGGGCCCCGGGTCGGGCCCGTCGATCCCGGCGAACCTGGCACCGAGCCCGACCCCCAACTCCTCGGCCACGAGCAGGAGTTCCCCGGGACCGCCGAGCGGCCCGGGGCCCGAACAGGAAACGGCGGTGGCGCGGCCGCCACTGCGGTCGTCACCCGCGGCGGCCACCCCGGAGAAGAGCCAGCCGACGGGCAGCGGCCACGGCATCCACACCGGCACCTGGGAGCGGTTCACCACGACGCCCAGGGCCTCGACGCTGGGCGGGACCACCGGTTGGAGCGGATGCACGGCCCCGTGCAGATCGCACTGCCAGGAATCGGCGAAGAGTCCGGGCGCACGGACCCTGCCACCGCACTTCGGGCAACTGGGTTCGCCCCTCATAAATCACCACGGTCCTCCTGGCCCCTCCCCCGCGTCAAGGACGATCACCCCTCCGGGGGCGCGGCGCCACCCCCCCAGAGTGCCCCGCCCCCGCCGTCACGGGACCTTGCGGTCCGCCGTGGCTGGTCGCGCCGTTCCCCGCGCCCCTGTGTCTGCTCGGCCCCTCCCACGGAAGAAGCTCGCGCCTCGAAGGGGCGCGTGGGGGTCCCTCCCAGGCGAAGCTCTGGGGGAGAACGGCGCGACCAGCCACCCCCCACCGCAAGGTCCCGCAACCCGGCGGGCCGGGCACCCTAGGGGGTCAGGGTCACCGCTTTCCGCAGGGGGTCGCGTAGATCCGTTTCATGGGTGAGCCACCGGTCCTGGAGGGCCGCGGCCCCGTGCACCCGCTTCCACGCGGCTTCCGCCGGCGTCATCGGGAGGAGGGGGAAGAAGCGCACCGGGTCGAGCGGTTCGGGGAGGGCCACGTCGGGGACGAGCCCACCGGGTTCGGCGACGAGCACCGCGGAGAAGGGCGCCCCGGGCCACAGCGGCTCGGTGGTGTCGAGGGAACTCCCGGGGGCGATGACCAGCCCCTCGACCTGGGGCGAGGCGGCGAGCACCGCCAGCGGCCGCAGCACTTCGCGGGTGTCGGCGAGCCCCGCCCGCACCGTGAGGAGCAGTTCGGCGCGCGGCCCGCGCAGCGGGTCCGCCACGGTCGCCAGCGGATCGGCCATCGGCTGCGCCGACATCCCGAGCGTGGCGTAGCGCACCAGGTCACCGGTGGTGAAGCGGAGCACCTCGATGCGGTCGGCACCGACGAAGGTGACCGCGGCACGGGCGTCGGGCGCCCCGAAGGTCTCGGACAGCCGCGCCTCGACGAGCGCCGGAACATCAGCCATACGGCGAGCATAGAACGCGTACAGAACCGGTAAGGCGGCGCCGAGTACGCATCCGGGCTTGCTAAAGTGGAGTGTTCACTCGCGCACCAAGGACATCCCTCAGCGGGGATCGGCCGGAGGAGGTGGGGACTGACATGGATCCGAGTCGACCGTGCAGTACCGGCAGCTCTTCCGTATGCCGTTTCGCGCGCTGAGTTTCCCGCCGTACGCGCACGTCGCGCGTTTTCTACCCGGCTGACCGGGTCCAAAACGCGCCACGTCCACGGATGACGGCCCCTTCGTCACCGGTCCGGTGCGAAGGACGGCTCCCGCGGAACCGCCGCAGCGGAAGAGCGCCCTGAACTGCCTGCGATCACCCCACCCTGATCCGCATTTCAGCGCGGCGCCATGCCGTCGGCCAGTCCGTGAAGGAGCTTGCCATGTCGATGATCCGCGACCTGCGTGCAGTCGTACGCCCCGCCCTGCGCCCGACCCTGCGCAGGACCACCACGACCTACGAGTACGAACCCGTCCAGGAGCCGGACCTCGCCAGCGCGATCGTGGACTGCGCCGTCTACCGCGACGGTGTGCGCGACGAGGACGCCACGGATCTGCGGACGGCGCTGGCGGCGGTGCGCCGCGGCCGGCCGGGCGCCAAGTGCGACGGCAGCGACGGCTTCGTGTGGATCGGGCTGCACGAGCCCAGCGAGCAGGAGTTCGCGGGCGTCGCCGAGGAGTTCGACCTGCACCCGCTGGCCGTGGAGGACGCCGTCCACGCCCACCAGCGGCCGAAGCTGGAGCGGTACGACAACTCGCTGTTCGCGGTCTTCAAGACGATCCGTTATGTCGAGCACGCCGAACTCACCGCCACCAGCGAGGTGGTGGAGAGCGGCGAGGTGATGGTCTTCACCGGCCGGTACTTCGTGATCACCGTCCGGCACGGCGGCCACGGGTCGCTGCGCGCGCTGCGGCACCGGCTGGAGGACGACCCGGAGCTGCTGGCCAAGGGCCCCTCGGCGGTGCTGCACGCGATCGCGGACCAGGTCGTCGACGACTACCTCGCGGTCTCCGAGGCGGTGCAGGACGACATCGACGAGGTCGAGATCGACGTGTTCTCCGCGCACAACGGGAAGACCTCGCGCGGGGGCGACGCCGGGCGGATCTACCAACTCAAGCGCGAGGTCCTGGAGTTCAAGCGGGCGGTGACCCCTCTGCTGCGGCCCATGCAGTTGCTCGGCGAGCGGCCGATGCGGCTGGTCGACCCGGAGATCCAGAAGTACTTCCGGGACGTGGCCGACCACGTCGCGCGCGTGCACGAGCAGGTGACCGGGTTCGACGACCTGCTCAACTCGATCCTCCAGGCGAACCTGGCACAGGCGACCGTGGTGCAGAACGAGGACATGCGCAAGATCACCGCGTGGGCGGCGATCCTGGCGGTGCCGACGATGATCACCGGCGTCTACGGGATGAACTTCAAGCACATGCCCGAACTCGGCTGGAAGTACGGGTATCCCGTGGTGCTCGTGGCGATCCTGGCGATCTGCTACGCGATCCACCGGGGCTTCCGCCGGAACGGCTGGCTCTAGGAGCGCAGCGGCCGCCTCCAGGACGGAACGGCCGCCTCCGGGACCTGTGGTTCCGGTCCCCGCGGACGGTTCCGGGCACCGCCGCCCGTTCCGTACGCTTGTGCGGTGAACACGAGTGAGCGGACCGCCGAGCAGGGTGGGGTGGCGGCCGCGGAGGGCGCCGCCGGGGCGGTCGACGCCGGGCGCGGGGCGGACCTGGTGCTGCTGGCCGTGGCGATCGCCGGGGTGTCCCTGTCGGCGCCGCTGATCGCGGCCACGGCGGCGCCCGCGCTGGCGATCGCGTTCTGGCGGAACGCGATGGCCGTCGGGGTGCTGAGCCCGGTGGCGCTGTGGCGGCACCGCGGCGAGCTGCGGCGGATGGGGCCGCGGGCGCTGGGCCTGTCGGTGCTGGCCGGGCTGCTGCTGGCTGCGCACTTCGGCCTGTGGCTGCCGAGCCTGGGCATGACGTCGGTCGCCACCTCGACCGCGCTGGTGACGACCACGCCGATCTGGACCACGCTGATCCTGCGGCTGCGCGGCCACCGCCCGCCGCGGCTGGTGTGGGGCGGCACCGCGCTGGCGGTGGTCGGTGTGCTGATCCTCACCGGGCTGGACCTGTCGACGGACGGGCGGGCGCTGGCCGGTGACGCGCTGGCGCTGGCCGCCGGGCTGGCCGCGGCGGTGTACATGCTGCTCGGCTCTCAGGTGCGGCGGACCGCGACGACGACGGCGTACACGTTCGTCTGCTACACCACGACGGCGGTGGCGCTGCTGTGCGCGTGCCTGGTCTCCAGGTCGGCGCTGGGCGGGTACGACGGGCGGACCTGGCTGAAGATCGCGGCGCTCACGGTGGCCGCGCAGTTGCTGGGGCACTCGCTGCTGAACCGGGTGGTGCGGGGTCTGGGGCCGTCCACCACGTCGACCGCGATCCTGCTGGAGACGCCCGGGGCCGCGCTGATCGCCGGGCTGTGGCTCGGCCAGACCCCGCCCGCGGCCGCCTACCCGGCGCTGGCGGTGATCCTCGCCGGGCTGGCCCTGGTGATCCTCGCCGACCGCCGCCGATAGCCTGGGCCCATGTCGACGCCGTCCACGCCCTCCCCCGCCCCGTCCGCCGCGCCCTCCGCCGACGAGGAGCTGGCGGCGCTGGTGGAGGAGGCCGCGAAGAAGTCCGGGCTGGTCTGGGTGAACGGGCAGGCGGTGTGGCACCTGTGGCTGGACGGCGGCTTGCACCTGGTCGCGGGGCCCGGTGAGCAGCCGGTGCCGGGGCTGGTGGACGGCGGTACGGCGACGGTGACCGTGCGCAGCAAGGACAAGGGCGGCCGGCTGGTCGGCTGGGTGGCGCGGGTGGCGGTGCTGGCGCCGCACAGCGAGCCCTGGGAGGCGGCCGTCGGCGAGATGAAGGGCAAGCGGCTGAACGCGGTCGACGCGGAGGAGCTGCCGGCGCGGTGGGCGGCGCAGTGCCAGGTCTTCCGGCTGTCGCCGACCGGGAGCGTGCCGGAACACCCGGGTGCGATGCCCGACTCCTCGGGCGCGGCCGTGCCCGCCGCCACCTCGGCGACCACCCGCCGGCCGGCGCCCGCGGGGCTGCCGAAGCTGCTGGCGCGCCGCCGCAGGACCTGACCGCCTGCCCGGCCGGCGGCTACTTGCCGACGGTCTTGCCGTAGTCGACCACCTCGGACTTGGCCGGGGCGGCGAGCGTGAAGTCCTCGCCCCAGTCGGAGAGGGTCAGGGTGCCCCCGCCGCCGGCGCGCTCGTAGCGCAGCGGGTAGGGCGAGCCCTTGAGGGAGACGTCCAGGGAGCCGCCCTTGGTCCCGTCGAGCGCGATGGTCCTGGTGCCGCCGACCTTGCGGTGGTCGCCGGCCTTGACCTCGCCGTCCAGCACGAAGAGGTCGGCGAGCAGTGTCTTCTTGTCGGTGAACCCGGAGAACTGCTGGTAGGACGGGTCGGTGGACGGCACCTTGACGTACTTGCCGTTGAGTTTCTCGGCCGCGGCCTTGCTGTTCTTGTCACTGTCGTCGGCGCCGTAGAAGTCGGCGCCGGCCTTGAGGTAGAGGTCGTCGCCGACCCGCAGCAGCTGGAAGGTGTCGCCCTTGGTGCTGACCTCGCCGACGCCGCCGTTGCCGCGCAGCCGCATGTCCAGGCGGTAGCTGTGGCCGCCGCTGACCACGGTGCCGGCCAGCCGGACCGCGGTGGCGCCGGCGGCCGCGGCCTTCGCCTTCTGCTCGATGGTCGCCGCGGGGAGCTTGCCGACGCCGTTGGTGCCGGCGTCGGGGTCGCTGCCGAGGCCGAGGCAGCCGGTGAGCAGGCTGCTCGCGCCGAGCGCGGCCAGGGTGGCGGCAAGTGTCCTGCGGCCGTGGTGCACGGGTGGTTTCCTCCAGGGGCGGCGGCTGCGGGCCGCCTCGAAGCTACCGCAGGGTTACTCCCGGGGACCATCCCGCGCGGCGGGCAAGATCGGCCCGGAGTAGCCTGAAGCGCGTGTGGCGGGTGTGGCCCGCAGGCACCGGAGCCAGCCCACCGGAGCAGCTGTCCGCGGACCGTAGGAGGCACCGACATGGCGGCAGGCGCCACTCGGGTCTTCGTCTCGCACCTGGCCGGGGTCGCCGTCTTCGACCCGAACGGCGACCAGGTCGGGCGGGTGCGCGACGTGGTGGTGATGCTGCGGGTGCGCGGCCGCCCGCCGCGGGTGCTGGGCCTGGTGGTCGAGGTGGCCAGCCGGCGGCAGATCTTCCTGCCGATGACGCGGGTGACGGGGGTGGAGTCCGGGCAGGTCATCACGCCCGGCGTGGTGAACATGCGGCGCTTCGAGCAGCGGCCGACCGAGACGCTGGTGCTGGGCGAGCTGCTGGACCGCCGGGTGCGGCTGGCCACCGACGAGTCGGGCTCCCCCGCCGAGACGCCCGCCGCCGCGGCCCGCTCGGCCGCGGGCGAGGCCCCTTCCGTCGAGGTGACCGTGCTCGACGTGTCGATGACGCAGCTGCCGTCCCGGCGGGACTGGGAGATCGACAAGGTCTTCGTCCGCCGCGGCAAGGGCGGGGCGCTGCGCCGCCGGGGCGAGACGCTGACCGTGGACTGGTCGGTGGTGAGCGGCTTCTCGCTCGCCGAGGAGGGCCAGGGCGCGGAGAACCTGGTGGCGACCTTCGAGCAGCTGCGCCCGGCCGACCTGGCGAACGTGCTGCACCACCTGTCGCCCAAGCGCCGCGGCGAGGTGGCCGCCGCCCTCGACGACGACCGGCTCGCCGACGTCCTGGAGGAGCTGCCGGACGACGACCAGGTGGAGATCCTCGGCAAGCTGGAGGAGGAGCGGGCCGCGGACGTGCTGGAGGCGATGGACCCCGACGACGCCGCCGACCTGCTCGCCGAGCTGCCGCCCGAGGAGCAGGAGCGGCTGCTGACCCTGATGCGGCCGCATGACGCCGCGGGAGTACGGCGGCTGCTGTCGTACGAGGAGCGCACCGCGGGCGGGCTGATGACCACCGAGCCGATCGTGCTGCGCCCGGACGCGACCGTCGCCGACGCGCTGGCCCGTATCCGCCACCCCGACCTGTCGCCCGCGCTGGCCGCCCAGGTGTACGTGTGCCGGCCGCCGGACGACACCCCGACCGGCAAGTACCTGGGCCTGGTGCACTTCCAGCGGCTGCTGCGCGAACCGCCGTTCACGCTGCTCGCCTCGATCGTGGACACCGACCTGCAACCCCTGGGGCCGGACACCGGGCTGCCGTCGGTGACCAGCTTCCTGGCCACGTACAACATGATCTCCGCGCCGGTGGTGGACGACAGCGGGTCGCTGCTGGGCGCGGTGACGGTGGACGACGTACTGGACCACCTGCTGCCCGACGACTGGCGGGAGACCGCGCTGTACGACGCGGCGGAGGACGGCCCGGGCGGCGCCGGCGGCCGGACGGGGGTGCCCGGTGGCCGCTGAGGAGCGCGAACGGACCCGGCACCCCTCGGGGGCCACCGCGACCGGGCGGCCGCGCCGCAACCGGCTGGACCAGCCGCGCGCGCCGCGCCGCAGCCTGCTGCCGTCCTACGACCCGGACGCGTTCGGCAAGCTCTCCGAGCGGGTGGCGCGGTTCCTGGGCACCGGGCGGTTCATCGTCTGGATGACGGTGATCATCGTCGCGTGGCTGCTGTGGAACGTCTTCGCGCCCCGGTCCTTCCAGTTCGACCCGTACCCGTTCATCTTCCTGACCCTGATGCTCTCGCTCCAGGCGTCGTACGCGGCGCCGCTGATCCTGCTCGCGCAGAACCGGCAGGACGACCGGGACCGGGTGAACCTCGAACAGGACCGCAAGCAGAACGAGCGGAACATCGCCGACACCGAGTACCTGACCCGGGAGGTGGCCGCGCTGCGGATGGGCCTGGGCGAGGTCGCCACCCGGGACTGGATCCGCTCGGAGTTGCAGGACCTGCTGCGGGAGCTCGAGGAGCGGCGCCCGGCCGCTGAGCTGACCGGCACCGACCGGCACACCGCCGAACGCAACGGCGCCGCCGCCCGTGACGAAGGAGACGGCCGGGGGCGCTGAAGGGCCGCCGCCCACGGCCGTATCCTCGTGCGTATGGCTACCGCTCTGCACGGTTCGACCCCGACCGGCACCCCCACCGACGACGCCGTACGCGCCGCCCTGGCGACCGTTGACGACCCGGAGATCCACAAGCCGATCACCGAGCTCGGCATGGTGAAATCCGTGGACATCGCCGAGGACGGCGCGGTCGCGGTCACCGTCTACCTGACCGTGTCCGGCTGCCCGATGCGGGACGAGATCAGCGGCCGGGTCACCGCCGCGGTGCAGGGCGTGCCCGGGGTGACGTCGGTTCAGGTCGGGCTGGACGTGATGAGCGACGAGCAGCGCCGCGAGCTGGCGGCGTCGCTGCGCGGCGGCCAGGCCGAGCGGGAGATCCCCTTCGCCCAGCCCGGCTCGCTGACCCGGGTCTACGCGGTCGCGTCCGGCAAGGGCGGGGTCGGCAAGTCCTCGGTGACGGTCAACCTCGCCGCCGCGATGGCCGCCGACGGGCTGAAGGTCGGCGTGGTCGACGCGGACATCTACGGGCACAGCGTGCCGCGGATGCTCGGGGCGGACGGCCGGCCGACCCAGGTCGAGAACATGATCATGCCGCCGTCGGCGAACGGCGTGAAGGTCATCTCGATCGGCATGTTCACCCCCGGCAACGCGCCGGTGGTCTGGCGCGGGCCGATGCTGCACCGCGCGCTCCAGCAGTTCCTCGCGGACGTGTACTGGGGCGACCTCGACGTGCTGCTGCTCGACCTGCCGCCCGGCACCGGCGACATCGCGATCTCCGTCGCCCAGCTGATGCCGAACGCGGAGATCATCGTGGTGACCACCCCGCAGCAGGCCGCGGCGGAGGTCGCCGAGCGGGCCGGGGCGATCGCGGTGCAGACCCACCAGAAGATCGTCGGCGTGGTGGAGAACATGGCGGGGATGCCCTGCCCGCACTGCGACGAGGTCGTGGAGGTCTTCGGCACCGGCGGCGGCGACCGGGTCGCCGAGGGGCTCTCCCGCACCACCGGGACCACGGTGCCGGTGCTCGGGCGCATCCCGATCGACGTGCGGCTGCGCGAGGGCGGCGACGACGGCCGCCCGGTCGCCCTGACGAACCCCGAGTCGCCGGCGGGAGCGGCACTGCGCGGCATCGCCGCGAAGCTCACCACCCGCTCCCGCGGCCTGTCCGGGATGTCCCTGGGCATCACCCCGCGCAACAAGTTCTGACCGGCCGCCGCCCGCGAGGCCCCGTCACCCCACCGGACGGGGCACCCCGGCGGGTCCGGTCACCCCGTGTACGCGGCCAGGTCGGGGACGGCGGCCAGGGCGAGGCCGTACGCGGAGAGGTTGCGGCCGTAGGCGCCGAGGTGGACGCCGCTCGGGGCCGACCCGGCCATCACCCAGCCGTACTCCGACTCGCGGTAGTGGAACGCGGTGGGCTCCCCGTCGACCGGCAGCGTCAGCGACGACCACCCGGTCCCGGTCAGCTCGTCCGCCAGCTCCCACGCCGCCGAGATCTGCTGGTCCAGCCAGTCCTGGCGCAGCGCGCGGTCCATCCGGGTGGGCCAGGTCGCCGACAGCAGCCCGGAACCGGCCAGCCAGGCCGCGGTGGACACCGAGGTGGCCTCCATGACCCCGGTGCCGTCCGCGCTGCGCCGCAGCGGCCGCTGGGCGACGGTCACCACGACCGCGAACTTCTGCCCCTCCGGGTCGGCGGCCTCCGCCTTGAGGGACGGCTCGTCGCCGTGCCCGATCGCACCGTGTTCGACGGCCCCGTCCGCGCTGGTCCCGAGCTGGCCGAGCCACCGGGGCCCGGTGAACGCCTGGTCCAGGCCGTACCAGGTGAAGTCGGCCGACAGGTAGCCCTCGACCGCCCCCTGTTGCGTGCCGGTCTTCGTCTCCATATGGGTCGCGCCTCCTCGATGACCGCCCGCCCTCCGGGGCGACATGCCATCTTGCCCGACCCTGGGCGGTTTCGGCTGGCGAAACGGCGTGGGGTGATGCCGAACACACGGACAACGGCCATGCAATCGGGTGAAAACGTGGATTCAGGTTGACGCTGGGGGGATCACGTCGCGTCGGTGTCGAAGGGCGGCGGCTCCTCGGCGGCCGGCTTCTTCAGCCGGTCCGGGGTGCCCCCGGCCTCGGCGGCACCGGAACCCGCGGAAACCGCGTTCGCCGAGGAGGCTGACGCGGCCGACGAGCCGTTGACCCCGGTCCGGACCCCGTTGACCGCGTCGGTGACCTCCGCCATGTCCTTGCGCAGATCGGTGACGTCGAGATCCTTGCGCAGGTCCAGGCTCTTGCCGAGGTCCCGCAGCTCGCCGAGGCCGTACTCGTCGTTCTCGCTGTTGATCAGGTTCTTGCGGATGAAGGTCTTCGGGTTGAGGTCCTCGAACTCGAAGTCCTTGAACTCCGGCCCCAGCTCGCGGCGGATGTCCTCCTTCGCACTGTCGGAGAACTCCCGCACCTTCCGGATGAACGCCATGGCGTCGTGGATCAGCTTGGGCAGTTTGTCCGGGCCGAAGACGAGCACCGCAAGGACGACGATCGCGACCAGCTCCAGCGGGCCTATGTCGAAGAACACCTTGCAGCTCCTTGTGACGTCCACGGCCGGCGTGGGCGGGGACCGGCGGAATTCACGGTACCTGCCCGAGCAGGCAATACGGGAGTGGCTGTGGCCAACACTATGCTGCCGCCGGATGACGGCCCGGGCCGACACCGCCCGGCCCCGGGCCCCCGATCCCCGCCTAGCGCAGCGGGAACGTGCGGCTCGACGTCTGCTGCACCGGCGCTATCAGCGGCACCGACGTGGCGGAGGCGACCACCGTCCGCGTGGTCCGCCGCTCCTCGCGGTCCGCGCTGAGCACGCCGCGCGGAATGGTCCCGCGGGTGTCGGAGACCTGGCCGGCGCTGAGCGGGCTGACCGCGGGGCCGTCGTCCGGCCGGGCGGCGCCGTCCATCGACGCCTCCATCGGCAGCGCGCTGCCGATCGCGATCGCGGCCATCGAGAAGGCGCCGGCCGCGGCGAACGCGAACCGCCGCCCGCGCGAGGCGCTGTCATGGACCCGGAAGCCCCGCCCGCGGCTGTCCGCGGCGGGCAGCAGGTCGGCGGCCGGGCCGAGGAACGCGAAGTCCTCCCGCCGCGCGCCGCCCAGCCGGGAACCGGACCGGGTCAGGCCCGAACCGGAGCGGTCGGCGTCGGGGTCGGAGAGCACGGAGTCCGGCACGGAGGGCCGCGACCCGAGGAAGCCGCCGTCGAACGGGCCGCGGTGCCGGCCGAAGCCGCCCGCCTCGTCGGCCGACAGGCCGTCCGGGCGGGACGGACCGCCCGGCCCGTCCCCGCCGTCCATGGCCGGCAGGCCCTGGAGGCGCGCCAGCAGGCCGGCCGAGATGGCCGGCAGCTCCGAGCCGGCGATGACGCTCTTCAGCCGCCGCTGCTCGGCAGCGGCGGTCTTGCACTGTGCGCATGTCGCGAGATGGGCCATCACCCGGTCCCGGCTGTCGTCCGACAGCTCGCCGTCGACGAAGGCGGCGAGCCGGTCACCGAGGTGCTGCTCGGCGGATGCAGGACGTTGGGGACGGTGCTGCTCGCCTGAACCGCTGCTGCTCACGCTCTGCCGCCCTCCAGGGGTTTGGGTGCGGTGGCAGCGAGGGCGGGCGCCGGGCGCGCTCCGGGCGCCCGGTGCTCCAGAGCCTTGCGCAGGTGCGAGCGGCCGCGGTGGATACGGCTCCGCACGGTGCCCAGCTTCACCCCGAGGGTCGCGGCGATCTCCTCGTACGACAGCCCCTCGATGTCGCAGAGCACCACCGCGGCCCGGAACTCCGGCGCGAGGGTGTCCAGCGCCTGCTGGACGTCCGCGTCGAAGTGGGTGTCGCTGAAGTGCTGCGCGGGGGACGGCTCGCGGCTGGGCAGCCGCTCCGCCGCGTCGTCGCCGAGGGCGTCGAACCGGATGCGCTGGCGGCGCCGCACCATGTCCAGGAAGAGGTTCGTGGTGATGCGGTGCAGCCAGCCCTCGAAGGTGCCGGGCGTGTAGGTGGACAGGGAGCGGAAGACCCGCACGAAGACCTCCTGGGTGAGGTCCTCCGCGTCGTGCTGGTTCCCGGTCAGGCGGTAGGCCAGCCGGTACACCCGGGCACTGTGCGTGCTGACGATCTCCTCCCAGGAAGGAGGCGTCCACGTCGGGCCGTCTCCGTCGGTGGCGAACGTCGCGGTCACGGTCGCGGAGTCGGTCGTGGGTGAACTGTCATCAGCGGTGTTGGTCACGGATTTGGGCTGTCCGGTGGACTTGCGGAAGCGGTCGAGCATTCCCCGGTCACCGGTCACAGCCGCACCTCCCCTGTCGGCTCTGGTGGTCTCCAGTAGAGCCCCTACCATATCCACCTCGCCCGTTAGCTCCGGATAAGTGCGCTGCTGCCATAGCGGGGAGGGGCCGGTGCGGCGTCCCCGCCGGGGGCTGTTGCCACCCGTGCCCCATCTAACGCGCGGTCCCATCAGCAGGTTCCCGGCGGCAGCGGATACAGTCGCCCGGTCGGCGCAATTGCAAGGAGAACGACGGACCAGGGGAGCGGCCATTATCGGCAACCGGCAGGCGAGCTGGGCGTTCGCGGACGCGTACGTGGCCGAGGACGAAGCCCTGGTCCACGCCCGCGCCCGCTCGCACGCCGCCGGGCTGCGCGCGGTCTCCCCCGGCACCGGCGCGGCGCTGCGGCTGCTGGCCGGCGCCTGCGACGCGAAGGCCGTGGTGGAGATCGGCACCGGCGCCGGCGTCTCCGGCATCCACCTGCTGCGCGGCATGCGGCCCGACGGGGTGCTGACCACGGTGGACTCCGAGCCCGACCGGCAGCAGCTCGCCCGCGAGGCGTACCGCGAGGCGGGGCTCGCGGCGAACCGGGCCCGCTTCATCTGCGGCCGCGCCCTCGACGTCCTGCCCCGCCTCACCGACGGCGGCTACGACCTGGTGTTCTGCGACGCCGACCGGCTGGAGTGCCTGGACTACCTCGACGAGTCGCTGCGGCTGCTGCGCCCGGGCGGCGTGCTGTGCTTCGAGGGCGCCTTCGGGCAGGGCCGGGCGCTGGACGCGGCCCACCAGGACGCCGAGTCCGTGCACTTGCGCGAACTGATGCGGACGGTGCGCGACAGCCCGCGGCTGGCACCGGTGCTGCTGCCCACCGACGACGGGCTGCTGTGCGCGGTGCGCCGCGCCTGAGGCGCCTGCCGGCTGACGGCCCGCCCCCACCGGTCACACCCGCGCCGGTCACCCCCGCCGGTCACATCCGCCGCCGGAAAAGGCGCACGGCCACGTACGTGACTTCCGTACGTGGCCGTGGTGGTTTCGGACCGCTGGTCTCAGACGATGGCCTTCTTCAGCGCGTCGCCCAGGGCGTCCGCCTCGTCCGGGGTCAGCTCGACAACAAGCCGCCCGCCACCCTCCAGCGGAACGCGCATGATGATGCTCCGCCCCTCCTTGGTCACCTCGAGCGGGCCGTCACCCGTCCGCGGCTTCATGGCCGCCATGCTCGTTCCCCTTCCTGAAACCAGCTCGGACTCGAACACATTGGTTCTCGGCCATTATCCCGCATCAGTCGACCCGATGACCAATAGCCGTAGCACTCCGTTGTACATTCCGATCCCCCAAAACCGGCTATTCCGGCGGGCGGGGCGGCTCCCGGACCCGCCGCGGTTTGACGTACGTCACATGTCGGACCGTCACCGGGTCCGGCATCCTAACCAGGACACTTGCCGCGACGAAGGGGTTCAGGCATGGGCGAGAGCGTGCTGTACGAGGTCGAGGACGGCTTGGCGACGGTCACCCTGAACCGGCCGGAGGCGATGAACGCGCTCGACACGGGCACCAAGGACGCGCTGCGCGACACGCTGCGGGCGGCGGGCGCGGACGAGGCGGTGCGCGCGGTGCTGCTGGCCGCCCGCGGCCGGGCGTTCTGCGTCGGGCAGGACCTCAAGGAGCACGTCGGCATCCTGGAGCACGGCGGCGGGCTGTCGACGGTCGCCGAGCACTACAACCCGATCGTCACCGCGCTGGCCACCATGCCCAAGCCGGTGGTCGCCGCGGTGAACGGCGCGGCGGCCGGGGCCGGGGCCGGGTTCGCGTTCGCCGCGGACTACCGGGTCGCCGCGGACACCGCGTCCTTCACCACCGCGTTCGCGGGCGTGGCGCTGTCGACCGACTCGGGCATGGCGTGGACGCTGCCGCGGCTGGTCGGGCAGGCGCGGGCCGCCGAACTGCTGCTGTTCCCGCGGTCGGTGCCCGCGGCCGAGGCGCTCTCGCTGGGGCTGGTGCACCAGGTGGTGCCGGCCGCGGAGCTGGCGGACACGGCGGTCGCCCTGGCCCGGCGGCTCGCGCAGGGACCGACGGTCGCGTACGCGGCGATGAAGGAGGCGCTGGCGTACGGGGCGTCGCACAGCCTGGTCGAGACCCTGGCGCGCGAGGACGTGCTCCAGGCGCGGGCGGGGGCGTCGGCGGACCACCGGGAGGGCGTCGCGGCCTTCGTCGGCAAGCGGAAGCCGGATTTCCGCGGCAACTGAGGCGGCGCTGACGGGGCGGGCCCGGCGGCCGGGCCGCCCCGGTCAGCGGGCGGTGCAGGCCGCCAGGTGGTCGTTGACCAGGCCGCACGCCTGCATCAGGGCGTGGGCGGTGGTGGGGCCGACGAAGCGGAAGCCGCGCTTCTTGAGGTCCTTGGCCAGGGCGGTGGACTCCGGGGTGATCGCGGCGACCTCGGCGAGGCTGCGCGGGGCCGGGCGCTTGGCCGGGTCGGGGGCGAAGGACCAGACGAGCGCGTCGAGGCCGCCGTCGTAGCTGTCGCGCACGGTGCGGGCGGCGGCGGCGTTGGCGATCGCCGCGTCGATCTTGGCGCGGTTGCGGATGATCCCGGGGTCGGCGAGCAGCCGGGCGCGGTCGTCGTCGGTGAAGGCGGCGACCTCGTCGACGGCGAAGTGCCGGAAGGCGGTCCGGAACGTCTCGCGGCGGCGCAGGATGGTGATCCACGACAGCCCGGACTGGAAGGCCTCCAGGCAGATCCGCTCGAAGAGGGCGTCGTCGCCGTGCACCGGCTTGCCCCACTCCTTGTCGTGGTAGTCCAGGTAGTCGGGCGTGGACAGGCCCCACGGGCAGCGGAGCAGGCCGTCGGGGCCGGGGATGGCGGCGCCGTCACTCACCGGCGCCGCCCTGCTGCCCGTAGCCGTTGCCGGGGCCGCCCTGGGGGCCGCTGCCGGGGCCGTTGTCGGGGCCCGCGATGGGCTCCTGGCCGTAGGTGTGGCCGGGCCCCTGGTATTCCTGCCCGTAGCCGTTCCCGGCGCCGTACGGGCCCTCCGGGGCCGTTCGCGGGGCCTGCCCGGGGGCGGCCGGGCCGGCGGGGGCGCCGTAGGGGTGCCCGCCGGCGTGGACGCCCGCGAGGTGGGCCTCCAACTCGGCGATCCGGGCGTCGCGCTCGGCGAGTTCGGCGCCGAGCCGCTCCAGCACCTCGTCCACGTCGACCATGCGGTAGCCGCGCAGGCCCACCGGCAGCCGGACCGCGTCCACGTCGGCGCGGGCCAGCGGGCGGTCCGGGGGCAGCCGGTCCTGGAGCCGCTCGGGCTCGGCGTCCTTCAGCGCGCCGCCGTCGCCGAGCACGGCCAGCGCCACCGCCGCGACCACCGCGACGAGCGCGATGAGCATGAACCAGAACACGTCGATACTCCCGGGGTACGCCCAGCGACCTGCCGTCCGGATCGGCGGGTCGTCCATGTCAGGCACGATCGTGCCACGATCGCATGAGTCTGAGATGAGGAGTGACCGTGGGACTTCGGCTGGGCAGCCGGGAATTCGGCGCGCGGGAGCCGGTGATCATGGCGATCGTCAACCGCACGCCCGACTCGTTCTACGACCAGGGGGCGACCTTCACCGACGAGCCGGCGCTCGAACGGGTCGCGCGGGTGGTCGACGAGGGCGCCGCGATCGTGGACATCGGCGGGGTCAAGGCGGGCCCGGGCGAGGAGGTCTCGGCGCAGGAGGAGATCCGGCGCACGGTGGACTTCGTCGCGGAGGTGCGGCGGCGCCACCCGGACGTCGTGATCAGCGTGGACACCTGGCGGCACGAGGTCGCCGAGGCGGTCTGCGCGGCCGGCGCCGACCTGCTCAACGACGCGTGGGGCGGGGTCGACCCGGAACTGGCGGTGGTGGCCGCGCGCCACGGGGTGGGGCTGGTGTGCACCCACGCGGGCGGCGCGCAGCCGCGGACCCGGCCGCACCGGGTCGCCTACGACGACGTGATGGCCGACATCCTCGACGTCACCGTCGGGCTCGCCGAGCGCGCCGAGCGGCTCGGGGTGCGGCGCGACGGCATCCTGATCGACCCCGGGCACGACTTCGGCAAGAACACCCGGCACTCCCTGGAGGCGACCCGGCGGCTGCCGGAGATGACGGCCACCGGGTGGCCGGTGCTGGTCTCCCTGTCCAACAAGGACTTCGTCGGGGAGACGCTGGACCGGCCGGTCAAGGAGCGGCTGATCGGCACGCTGGCGACCACCGCGGTGTCCGCGTGGCTGGGGGCGCAGGTGTACCGGGTGCACGAGGTGCCCGAGACCCGGCAGGTCCTGGAGATGGTCGCGGCGATCGCCGGCGACCGGGCCCCCGCGGTGGCCCGCAGGGGGCTCGCCTGACCCTCCCGGACCGGCCCGGAGGGTCAGGGCGGCGTGCTTACGCGCTCTCCTTGGTGACCCGCTCCACCGCGTCGTCGACGTCGTCGGTGACGTGGAAGAGCTCCAGGTCGGCCGGGGACGCCTTGCCCTCGGCGACGAGGGTCTGGCGGACCCAGGAGACCAGGCCGCCCCAGTAGTCGCTGCCGAACAGCACGATCGGGAAGCGGGTGACCTTCTTGGTCTGCACGAGGGTGAGCGCCTCGAAGAGCTCGTCCAGGGTGCCGAAGCCGCCGGGCAGCACCACGAAGCCGCGGGCGTACTTGACGAACATCGTCTTGCGGACGAAGAAGTAGCGGAAGTTGACGCCGATGTCGACGTAGGGGTTGAGCCCCTGCTCGAAGGGCAGCTCGATGCCGAGGCCGACGGAGACCCCGCCGGCCTCCAGGGCGCCCTTGTTGGCCGCTTCCATGGCGCCGGGGCCGCCGCCGGTGATCACGGCGAACCCGGCTTCCGCGAGCGCGCGGCCGATCCGGACCCCGGCGTCGTACTCGCGGGAGTCGACCGGGGTGCGGGCGGAGCCGAACACGCTGACCGCGGAGCCGAGTTCGGCGAGCGCGCCGAAGCCCTCCACGAACTCGGACTGGATGCGCAGCACCCGCCACGGGTCGCTGTGCACCCAGTCGGTGGCGCCGCGGCTGTCCAGCAGCCGCTGGTCGGTGGTGCCGGAGAGCACCTGTCCACGTCGGCGGATCACCGGACCGGTGTGCCGCTCCGGCCAG
Source organism: Actinacidiphila sp. bgisy145 (assembly GCF_057708125.1). Taxonomy (NCBI): domain Bacteria; kingdom Bacillati; phylum Actinomycetota; class Actinomycetes; order Kitasatosporales; family Streptomycetaceae; genus Actinacidiphila; species Actinacidiphila sp. bgisy145. The sequence continues at coordinate 36,550 of NZ_JBYIRL010000004.1, read as the reverse complement.
CCCCGGCCCTCCGGGCGGCCCTCGGCGGCGGCGTTCGCCGCGGCCGCGGCCTCCTGCTTGTCACCCGCGTTCCCCTTCGCGTCGTCGGGGTCGGTTGCGTCTGTTGTCATACCCGCAGCGTACGCATCACGGTGCCGTCGACGGCGCCAGCGGGACCGCCCTCGGGGCTTCCAGCCGCCCGCTGAGCCAGGTCAGCGCGTCGGGGAACATCCGGCCCCAGGTCTTCCAGTTGTGGCCACCGGCCGGCAGCCGGAGCGTGCTGACGGTGCCGGGCGGCCGGACGGCGGCGGCGATTTCGTCGGCGAACCGCGGCGGGCTCTCCCGGTCCTGGAGGCTGGACTCCACCAGCAGGTGGGCGGCCGGGCGGCCGTGCCGGGCCAGCCACAGCGGGGAGCGCACCCCGTGGCCAGGGTCGTCGGGGGCGAGCGCGGCCGCGGCGGCGAACCGGCCCGGGTAGTCCAGGCCGAGCCGCGCCGCGCAGTAGCCGCCGGTGGATATGCCCATCACCGCCCACCCGGCCGGCCCGGGCAGGGTACGGAAGTTGGCGGCCACGGTGCGCGGCACGTCGTCGGTGAGCCAGGTGGCGACCTTGCTGCGGCCCGGTACGTCGGCGCAGCCGGTGTCGACCCGGTCCGGGGTGATGGTCGGCAGCACCAGGATCGCGGGGTCGGCCCGGCCCGCCGCGATCTCGCCGGCCATGATCCGGCCGATCCGCATCCCGCGCAGGAAGCTGTGCGGGGTGCCGGGTATGCCGTGCAGCACCTCGATCACCGGGAAGCGGGTGTGGGCGTACCCCTTCGCGGTGTACTGCGGCGGCAGCCAGACGATCACCTCGCCCTTGGTGCCGGCGTGCCAGCCGCGCACGGTCGCGCGCCGGAAGCCGGCGGAGTACGAGCGGAACGCGGCGTGGTAGTCGGGCACGGCGGGCGCCGCGGCCGGGTGGGCGGCGGAGGCGGTGGTGGCCCCGCCGCCGCTGTTGGCGTCGCCGAGCAGGTCGGCCCAGGAGGCGTAGAAGCCGTACTGGTTGTTGACCAGGACCATCATCACGCAGATCGCGGTGGCCTGGCAGAGCAGGATCATGCCCACCCGGGTCGCGGCGCGCACCGCGCGGGGGCCGCGCACCCGCGACCACAGCAGCAGTGCCGCCGCCATCGCACCGACCGCCGCCACCAGCAGCAGCACGGCGAACCACGTGCTGGTCAGCCCCATGACCGGGCCCTCCCCCTCGACTCCGCCCGGATCGGGCGTATCCGATCGCACCATGGCGGATGGGAGGATGCGTACCCACCCCGGTTCGGTTGCTCCGGGGCGGGGACTATGCGGTGAGCCACTCCCGGAGCTTGCGCTCGGCTTCCTGGACGGCGGCGACGCGGACGTTCTCCTCGCGGGTGTGCGCCAGGGTCGGGTCGCCCGGGCCGTAGTTCACCGCGGGCACGCCCAGCGCGGAGAACCGCGCCACGTCCGTCCACGCCTCCTTCGCCGCGGGCGGGGTGCCGATCGCCGCGACGAACGCGGCCGCGGCCGGCTGCGACAGGCCGGGCAGCGCGCCCGGGGCGCTGTCGGTGAGCACCACGTCGAAGCCGTCGAAGACCTCCCGCACCCGCGCCAGCGCCTCGGCCTCGCTCTGGTCCGGGGAGAAGCGGTAGTTGACGGTGACCGCGCAGGTGTCCGGGATGACGTTCCCGGCGTGGCCGCCCTCGATCAGCACCGCGTTCAGGCCCTCGGGGTAGACCAGGCCGTCGATCTCCACCCGGCGCGGCTCGTAGGCCGCCAGCCGGGACAGGATCGGGGCGGCCTTGTGGATGGCGTTCTCGCCCAGCCAGCTGCGGGCGGAGTGCGCGCGGCGCCCGGTGGTCTGCACCCGTACCCGCAAGGTGCCCTGGCAGCCGCCGTCCACCCGGCCGTCGGTCGGCTCCATCAGCACCGCGAAGTCGCCCGCCAGCCAGTCCGGGTGGTGCTCGGCCAGCCGCTTCAGGCCGTTGAACTCCGCGGCGATCTCCTCCGCGTCGTAGAACACGAACGTCAGGTCGCGGTTGGGGGCCGGCAGTCCCGCGGCCAGCTTCAGCTGCACCGCCACGCCCGCTTTCATGTCCGAGGTGCCGCAACCCCACAGCAGACCGTCCGCGTCCAGCCGCGACGGCAGGTTGTCCGCGACCGGCACGGTGTCCAAGTGGCCGGCCAGCACCACCCGTTCGGCCCGGCCCAGCGCGGTCCTGGCCACCACCGCGTTGCCGTCCCGGTCCACCCGCAGGTGCGGCAGGGCGCCGAGCGCCGCCTCCACCAGGTCGGCCAGCTCGCCCTCCTGCCGGCTCACCGACTCCACGTCGACCAGTTGCGCCGTCAACCCGGCGACGTCCTGCTCAAGATCAAGCCCAGTTCCCATTCCGCCACCCTAGGTGGTGCCGCACGCGACGGACGGTGGCGAGGGGGGCGGAACGGGGGCTCGGTTTGGGTATGGTTCGCTCGTGCCCGAGTCGCCGTCCCCAGCGAACGAGAAGAAGAGGCGCGGCTGCGGCCTGCGCGTCACCGCCGGCCTCGTTGTGCTGCTCGCCCTCGGCGGCTACATCGCGTACCGCCTGGAGAACAACAACGCCCCGGCCGCCGCCGGCTGCACCGTCAAGACCGACGGCAACGACCTGGAGCTGGACACCGACCAGGCGGCCAACGCGGCGACGATCGCCGCGGTCGCGATGTCCCGCGACCTGCCCGAGCGCGCGGTGACGATAGCGCTGGCCACGGCGATGCAGGAGTCCCAGCTGCGCAACCTCGACAGCGGTGACCGCGACTCCCTGGGCCTGTTCCAGCAGCGCCCCTCGCAGGGCTGGGGCACCGCCAAGGAGATCCAGGACCCGGTGTACGCCGCGGGCGCGTTCTTCGACAGCCTGGTCAAGATCCAGGGATACACCAAGCTCCCCGTGACCGTCGCCGCCCAGCGGGTCCAGCGCAGCGGCTACCCCGAGGCGTACGCCCAGCACGAGTCCGAGGCGACCTCCCTGTCCGCCGCGCTGACCGGGCAGGAGGGCGGGTCGCTGAGCTGCACCACCGGGGCGGACACCGCGTACAGCGCCGGCGGCCGGCTGGGCGACACCGCGGCGGTCGCCGCGCGGCTGAAGCGGGAGTTCGGCAGCCGGGCGAAGTCGAGCGACGACAGCGCGCCGCGCACCGTCGCCGTCACCTCCGGCACCAGCCGGGCCCGCAGCTGGCAGCTCGCCCAGTGGGCGGTCGCCCACGCCCACGACCTCAAGGTCGAGCAGGTCACCCTCGGCGACTCCCGCTGGCAGGCCGCCAAGTCCGACAAGGGCTGGCAGCAGACGAAAGCGGCCGACGCCAAGGATGCGGACCCTGTGGTCCGCATCACCGTGGCTCGCTGACCCTCCCAGCTGCCCCGTCCGCGGAGTTGCGGGACCTTGCGGTCCGCGGTGGCTGGTCGCGCAGTTCCCCGCGCCCCTGAACAACTGCGGCTCGCACCGGGCTTGCCCCGGGGGACCCGAGCGAATCCAGGGGGCGCGGGGAACTGCGCGACCAGCCCTCCACCGGCGGGTGGTCCCGGAACCGGCAGAACCACCCACCCCGGAGGGTCAGCCCAGCCTGGAAACCGCCGCGGCGACCCGCTCGTCCGTCGCGGTGAAGGCGACGCGGACGAAGTTCTGGCCGGCCGGGCCGTAGAACTCGCCGGGGGCGACGAGGACACCGTGCTTGGCGAGGTCGGCGACGGTCTGCCAGCAGTCCTCGTCGCGGGTGGCCCACAGGTAGAGGCTGGCCTCGCTGTGCTCGATCCGGAAGCCGGCGCCTTCAAGCGCCCCGCGCAGCGCCGCCCGGCGCTGCGCGTACAGCTTCTTCTGGGCGACCGCGTGCTCGCGGTCGCCCAGCGCCGCGGCCATCGCGGCCTGCACCGGCTGCGGCACGATCATCCCGGCGTGCTTGCGCACCCCGAGGAGTTCGGCGACGACCGCGGGGTCACCGGTGAGGAAGGCCCCGCGGTACCCGGCGAAGTTGGACCGCTTGGACAGCGAGTGCACGGCGAGCAGCCCGTCGTGGCTGTCCCCGCAGACGTCGGGGTGGAGCACGGAGACCGGCTCGGCGCCCTCCCAGCCGAGTTCGATGTAGCACTCGTCGGAGACGACGAGGACGCCGTGCTCGCGGGCCCACGCCACGATCCGGCGCAGTTCGGCGGCCGGCAGCACGCGCCCGGTCGGGTTGGAGGGGCTGTTGAGCCAGAGCAGCCGGGTGCGGGCCGGGTCGAGGTCGGCGGCGGGGTCGTCGTAGCGGGCGGCCCCGGCGCGGGCGATGAGCGCGCCGATCTCGTAGGTCGGGTAGGCCAGCGACGGGTAGCCGACCTGGTCGCTCTCGCGCAGGTCGAGCAGGGTGGGCAGCCAGCCGACGAGTTCCTTGGAGCCGATGAGCGGCAGGATGTGCGCCGGGTCCGCCCCGCTGACGCCGTGCCACTCCCGCAGGTAGCGCGCCGCGGCCTCGCGCAGCGCGGCGGTGCCGTAGGTGAGCGGGTAGCCGGGGCTGTCCGCGGCGGCGGTCAGGGCCTGCCGGACCACCTCGGGGACGGGGTCCACCGGGGTGCCCACGGACAGGTCGACCACGCCGTCGGGGTGCGCGGCCGCCGTGGCCTTGTACGGCTCCAGACGGTCCCAGGGGAAGACCGGAAGGCGGGCGGAGATGCTCAACGTGCTCACTCTCGCAGACGGTTCGTACGGTGGTGCAGCACACCGGGCCCCGCAGCCGCGGCGGTGTGCGCGGCTACGGGGCCCGGCGGTGGTCAGCCCCGGGTGGTGGTCACCGGGTCACTGGTTCTGCGGCGGCAGTTCCGCGACGAAGGGGTGGTCGCGCTCGATCAGGCCGAGCTTCGAGGCGCCGCCCGGCGAGCCCAGCTCGTCGAAGAACTCCACGTTGGCCTTGTAGTAGTCCTTCCACTCCTCCGGGGTGTCGTCCTCGTAGAAGATCGCCTCGACCGGGCAAACCGGCTCACACGCGCCGCAGTCGACACACTCGTCCGGATGGATGTACAAGGACCGGCTGCCCTCGTAGATGCAGTCGACCGGGCACTCTTCGATGCACGCCTTGTCCTTGACGTCGACACAAGGCTGCGCGATGACGTAGGTCACGCTGTCGTTCCTCCTCGGTAGGGCTCATCTCGCGCGGGAGCGCGGCGTCGTCGATGCCCGCACCTAGTATCTCCGTTCCTGGGCACGTTCCGAACAGGAGGGGCACGCATGCCAGGGGATTTCTCGTCCGGGGTTCGGCTCGAAATCCGGATCACCCCCGCTGACGTGGGAAAACGCGTCTCGGTCCGGCAGGTGGTCCAGGTCACCGACGGGCATCCTACGTTCACCGATACGGTCGGTGTTCTCGCATCCTGGGATACGGGAGTGGTCTGCATCACTCGGCGGACCGGGGAAACGGTGCGGATCGAGGAGGAGGCACTCGTGGCGGGGAAGGTGGTGCCGCCCGCTCCCGCGCGGCGCGGCGGCGGGACCGGCGTGCCGGCGGTGACCGACGAGGAGATCGAGGCGGTGGCGTCGCGGGCCTGGCCGGCCCTGGAGACCGCGCCGCTGGGCGGGTGGACGCTGCGGGCGGCGGGCGGGTTCACCCGGCGGGCGAACTCCGTGCTGGTGACGGGCGACCCGGGCGTGCCGCTGCCGCGGGCGCTGGCGGCCGTGACCGGCTGGTACGCCGAGCGCGGGCTCCCCGCGGTGCTCCAGGTGCCGGACGCCTCGCCGTACGCCGACCGGCTCGCGCGCGCGGGGTGGGTGCGCGAGGCGGACAGCCTGGTGCGCACCGCGCCGCTGGTGCCGCTGACGTCCCTGCCCGAACCGCCGGACGCCCCGGTGGAGTTGTCGCGTGCGCCGGACGCCGCGTGGCTGGCCGCCTACCACCGCACCGGCGCGCTCGCCGAGGCCGCGCTGAAGGTGGTCTCGGGCGGGCCGTCGGTGTGGTTCGCCACCGCGCCCGGCGCGATCGGCCGGGCCGTCGTCGAAGGGCCCTGGGTGCTGTTCGGCGCGGTCGAGGTCGCGCCCGAGCGCCGCCGCAGGGGGCTGGCCACCGCGGTGATGGGCGCGCTGGCCCGCCGGGCGTACGACGAGGGCGCGCGGGCCGCCTACCTCCAGGTCGAGGCGGACAACGAGGCCGCCCGCGCGCTCTACGACCGGCTCGGCTTCACCGACCACCACGGCTACCACTACCGGCGCCCCCCGGCATGACGGCTTCGGTACGCGAACGGTTCGCCGCCGCCGCCCGCGAGGAGCGGCCCGACCTGGCGGAGCTGTGCCTGCTGATCGGGGCGGAGGCGGACCCGGCGCTGGACGGCCCGGTGGCCGACCTCGCGCAGATCGAACTCGACCGGCTCGCCGGGCTGCTGCCGTACGGCGCGGCCACGCCGCTGGAGTGGGCGCAGGCGCTCGGCCGGGTGCTGGGCGCCGGGCACGGCTTCCACGGCACGCCCGCGGACTACGGGCGGCTGTCGTCGTCGCTGCTCCAGGAGGTCCTGCGGCGGCGGCGCGGGCTGCCGATCCTGCTGTCGGTGGTGTGGATGGAGGTGGCGCGGCGCGCGGGGGCGCCGGTCCACGGGGTGGGGCTGCCCGGGCACTTCGTGGTGGCGCTGGGCGATCTGGAGCCGCACGGCGCCCGGTTCGGGGCGGACCCGGCACCTTATGTGCTGGTCGACCCGTTCGACGGCGGGCGCGTGCTGTCCGGGCCCGACGCCGAACGGCTCGTGTCCGGTGCGGTCGGCGGGGCTGCCGGCGGGGGCGCGGGCGGGCCTGCCGCGGCTCCGGTGCCCGCGGACACCCTGGACATCGTGCGGCGCGTGCTGAACAACATCCGGGCGTGGGCGGCGCCGCGGCCCGAGCGGCTGCCGGTGCAGCTGTGGACCCTGGACCTCACGCTGCTCCTCCCCCGGCACCCGGCCCGCCTGCGCTACGAGCGGGCCCAGGTGCTCGTCCAGATGGGCGACTTCCTCGGCGGGGCCGCCGAGATGGAGGAGTACGCCGAGGTCATCGGCGCGTTCGACGCCGAGACGGCGGCCGCCATCCGTACCCAGGCGCGTGCCGCGCGGGCCCGGCTCAACTGACCCTGCTTGGTTGTGCGTCGCCCCGGGGGCGTCAGAGCCAGCCCTTCTCGCCCGCGATGCGGGCGGCTTCGGCGCGGTTGCGGGCACCGGTCTTCTGGATGGCGGTGGACAGGTAGTTGCGGACGGTCCCCTCGGACAGGCGCAGGCGGCGGGCGATCTCGGCGTTGAGCGCGCCGTCGGCCGCCGCGTTGAGGACCTCGCGTTCGCGGGCGGTCAGCGGGTCCGCCCCCTCCGCGAGGGCCGCCGCGGCCAGCGAGGGGTCGATGACCCGCTCGCCTGCGAGTACCCGCCGTACCGCGTCGGCCAGTTGCGCCGCGGGCGCGTCCTTGACGAGGAACGCCCGCGCGCCCGACTCCATCGCGCGCCGCAGGTAGCCGGGCCGGCCGAAGGTCGTCACGATGACGACCTTCACCTCGGGCGCGGCCGCGCGGACCTGCGCGGCGGCCTCGATCCCGGTCGCCCCGGGCATCTCGATGTCGAGCAGCGCCACGTCGGGCCGGTGCTCCAGCACCGCGGCCACCACCTCGTCGCCGCGCGCGACCTGCGCGACGACCTCGATGTCCGCCTCCAGCCCGAGGAGCGTGGCCAGGGCCTCCCTGACCATCGACTGGTCGTCGGCCAGCAGCACTCGGATGTTCCCCGTCACCCCGGCACCTTAGCGGCTCCGCCCGGCGGGGCACCGGTGTCACCCGCTGATGCGCATCAGGTCGATGTGGTCGCCGGTGACGGTGAAGGTGAAGTCGGACGGGCCGTTGAAGCCGTTGCCGCCGACCCGGGTGGAGACGGTGGTGGTGGTCTCGTCCTGATGGGTGCCGGTGACGCGCAGGGAGACCTGCTTGCCGATGAACTCGGCGTCGCTCCACTCCCGGATGGCGTCGTGGCCGCGGAAGACCCGGCCCCAGTCGTCCACCGCCCCGTCCGGGGCGAAGGCGGCAAGGAAGTCCTCGGTGTTCCCCGCGTCCGCCGCTTCCAGGGCTGCGGCGACCGGGATCGGCAGGGGCTCGGCGCTGGTCATGCCCGCTCAACGACGGCCCGCGTGGCGGGTCACGCCCCGCGTCGGCCATCAGGGGGCCGGGCCGGTCAGGCCCCGGCGGCGCGGGGCCGTACGGCAGCGGGATCGTACGCAGGAGGGCCGTATGACATCTGTCATGCGGAAGTCACGACCCGGCACACTGCCGCCGACCGGCCGCCGCGCGCGACAGTGGGGCCATGACGGCAGCATCGGTGGGTACGAACACGCAGGCGCGGGGCGCGGGCCCCGGCCCGGGACAGCCCGTGGCGGCTTTCCGGGACGTGGGCAAGAGCTTCGGGGCGGTACGGGCGGTGTCCGACCTGAGCCTGGAACTGCACCCCGGGCAGACGGTGGCGCTGCTCGGGCCGAACGGCGCGGGCAAGTCCACGGCGCTCGACCTGCTCCTGGGCCTGAAGAACCCCGACCGCGGCGAGGTGCGGGTCTTCGGCACCGGCCCGGCCCAGGCGATCGCCAGGGGGCAGGTCGGCGCGATGCTGCAAAGCGGCGGGCTGATGGAGGAGGTCACGGTCCGCGAGCTGGTCACGCTCGCCTGCGACCTGCACCCCAGGGCGTACCCGGTGGACCAGGTGCTGGCCGCCGCCGACCTCACCGGGATCGGCGACCGCAAGGTCAACAAGCTCTCCGGCGGGCAGGAGCAGCGGGTCAGGTTCGCGATGGCCACGGCCGGCGCGAACGACCTGATCGTGCTCGACGAGCCGACCACGGGCATGGACGTGACCGCCCGGCAGGCGTTCTGGGCGACGATGCGCGCCCAGGTCGACCAGGGCCGTACGGTGCTGTTCGCCACGCACTACCTGGAGGAGGCGGACGCGATCGCGGACCGGGTGCTGGTCCTGCACCAGGGCCGGCTGATCGCGGACGGCACCGCGGCCGAGATCAAGGCGCGTGCGGGGGCCCGCCGGATCACCTTCGACCTGGCCGGCGCCGTGGACGAGCAGGCGCTGCGGGCCCTGCCGCACGTGGTGGGCCTGGACGTGACCGGCCCGACGGTGCGCATCCGCTCCGACGACGCGGACGCCACCATGCACGCGGTGTACGGGCTGGGCCTGTACCCGCGCAACCTGGAGGTCGCCGGGCTCGGCCTGGAGCAGGCGTTCCTCGCCCTCACCGACGCCGCGGGGAGCACGGCGGCGAAGTCGGCGGCGCCCACCGCCGGGACCGGCACCACGAGCACCGAGGAGGCGGGGCGGCGATGACGACCCTGATCCGGCTGGAGATCACCCGCACCCTGCGGAACCGCAAGTTCATGTTCTTCTCGGTGCTCTACCCGGCGTTCCTGTTCCTGGCGGTCGCCCTGAGCTACAAGAAGGGCGACACCGTCGGCGGCCACGGGCTGTCGGCGGTGGCCTACCTGATGGTCTCGATGGCCGCGTTCGGCGCGATGACGGCGGTGCTGATGGGCAACGCCGAGCGGATCGCCCGCGAGCGGGAGAAGGGCTGGGTGCGGCAGCTGCGGCTGACCGCGCTGCCCGGCCGCGGCTACGTCACGGCGAAGGTCGCCTCGGCGGCCACCGTCAGCCTGCCGTCGATCCTGGTGGTGCTGCTGATCGGCGGCCTGGTCAAGGACGTCCGGCTGGACGCCTGGCAGTGGGTGGCGATCGCCTTCAGCACCTGGGCGGGCAGCCTGGTCTTCGCCGCGCTCGGGGTGGCGATCGGCTATCTGGCCACCGCGGACGTGGCCCGGCCGGTCTCCATGCTGTTCTACTTCGGCCTGGCGGTCCTGGGCGGGCTGTGGGTGCCGATCTACAGTTTCCCGCAGTGGTTGCAGAACCTCGCCGGCTACCTCCCGGCGCGACCGTACGTGGCCGTGAGCCAGGCGATCGAGGTGGGCGGCTCCCCGCACCCGCGGGACATCGCCGTCCTCGTGGTCTACCTGCTGCTCTTCGCGGGGGCGGCGGCCTGGCTCTACCGCAAGGACACCCGGAGGGCATGACCGTATGACCGGCGCGTCGCGGCCGCAGTGGCGGCAGGCGGTGGAGGACGCCGACACCAGCCCGATGGGGCGGCGGCCGGAGACCCGCCGGCAGGCGCTGACCAAGCTGATGTGGATCGGCATCTGGCTCGCCTACCTCGGCTCGCCGGTCGGCGACCTGGCCGGCGGCGGCCACCCGCCGGCCGTCACCGCGCTCGCCGCGCTCGGCCTGCTCGCCTTCGTGGTGGCGTACCTGGTGCTGGCGTTCTTCCGCACCAACGAGCCCGCGCCGCCCCAGCCCTGGGTGTACGCCACCCTCGCCGGTCTCGCGGCGCTGGCGCTGGCCCTGTCGCTCGCGCTCGGCACGGACTGGCTGGTGCTGTACGTGTACGTCTGCGTGGCGTGCGGCGCCGCCCTGCCCGACCGGCGGTCGCGGTGGGCGGTGCCGCTGGCGGCCGTGCTGCTGGTGGGCACCGGAGTGGTCGTCGACCGGCAGGCGTCGCTCTACCCGGAACTGCTGCTGCCCGCGCTGCTCGGCGGCTTCTCGATGGTCGGGGTACGGCAGCTGGTGCGCACCATGCGGGAGTTGCGGGCGGCCCGGGACACCGTGGCGCAGCTCGCGGCCACCGAGGAGCGGCTGCGGCTCGCCCGCGACCTGCACGACCTGCTCGGGCACTCGCTGTCCCTGATCACCCTCAAGAGCGAGCTGGCCGGGCGGATGCTGCCGGACCGGCCGCAGGACGCGGCCGCGCAGGTCGCCGACATCGAGTCGGTCAGCCGCCAGGCGCTGGTGGACGTGCGCGAGGCGGTCAGCGGCTACCGGCGTCCGACGCTGGCCACCGAGGTCGTCAACGCCCGCAGCGCGCTGGTCGCGGCGGGCGTCTCGGCGCGGCTGCACGTCCCCGACCGGGTGCCGGGCCTGGCCCCGGTCGCGGAGGGCGCGCTGGCCTGGGCGCTGCGCGAGGCGGCCACCAACGTCGTACGGCACTCGGGCGCGGCGACCTGCGTGGTGGCGCTGGAGACCGGCGACGGCCGCGCGCGGCTGACCGTCTCCGACGACGGGCGCGGGCCGGACCCCGCGCGCCCGGCGGGCAACGGGCTGACCGGGCTGGGCGAGCGCCTGCTGCTGGCGGGCGGCAGCCTGCGCACGTCCCGCGCGGGGGACGGCGGCTTCACGCTGACCGCCGAGGTGCCGCTCGACCCGGCGCCGGTGGGCGCGAACCGGCCGCCGGGCGGCGGGTAGTAGGGTCCGGGCTGTGCCCGAGAGCCCCGAGACACCCGAGTCGCCCGAGTCGCCCGAGACATCCGCGCCGCCCGCGCCGAGCCGGGCGGTCCCCGACGACCCCGACCCCGAAGACGGCGGCGCCGCCGAGGAGCGGCCGGACGAGCCCGGCTTCGCCCGCTCCGCTGCCGTCGGGGTGTCCGGCGGGGTGGCCGGCGGCCTCGTCCCGGACTCCGTCCGGCAGATCGCCGCGCGCGCCACGCTGCCCTTCCAGGCCGCCCGCGCGGACCGGAGCTTCGCCACCGCCTTCTGGTACAACGACCTGATCGAGACCGGCGGCGACCACGAGGTCATCCGGCAGTACCTGGTCACGGCCGCGCGCCGGACCCGCTACGAGATCGGGCAGTGGACCCTGCGCGGCGACCTCACCGACCCCGAACAGCCGCTGGACGAGCTGGTGATGGGCGGTTTCGCCAAGCGCTGGACGGTGCTGGGCCGGCTCGGCGTCGCGGTGATGCCCACGGTGGACCTGCATCTGCACGCCGAACGCAAGGGCTGGCGCTGGGACACGCAGGAGGTCACCGACGGGCTCGCCGCACGCGCCGAGGACGTCGAGGCGATCGGCGAGGGGCCGCTGACCGCCTACGTGCTGGGGCACCCGGCCGACGGCAGCGGCGCGTCCGCGCACCCGGACCGGCCGCAGGAGCTGCTGCCGGGCGAGGTGCGCCGCACCGCTCCCGACGCCCCGCTGACTTGGTCGGGCCCGCTGCCCACCGGTTTCGACGGCGCCCCGGTCTTCGCCGCGCTGCCGCTGCCCGACGAGCAGCTGAAGCTGCTGTGCCTGGGGGTCGCGCTGCCGGGCGAGGAGGGGCCGCAGGCGCCCGCGACGGTGGTGACGTTCGCGGAGCTGCGCGCCGAGATCCACGCGCTGGCCCCGCGCCGCAGGCGCCACTGGTGGCAGCGCGGCTGACGGCTCGGGCGGCTGATGGTCCGTGGGGCCGGCGGTCCGGGCGGCCGGCGGGCGCGCCGCCGGCCGCGGGCGTCAGCCGAGTTCGGCGTCCGGCAGGGTCACGCTCCGCCCGGCGGTCGTCTTGGAGTTGAGGGCCTGGATCAGCGCGGTGGCGACGTCCTGCGGGGTGACCGCGGTCTTCGAGCCGTCACCGCGCTTGAGCACCACTCCGTCGAAGGAGTTGCCGTACAGCGGCTGGAGCGCCTTCAGGTCGATGTGCGGGGCGAGTTGGCCGTCGGGCGTGGCCTGCATGGTGAGGAACTGCGGCAGCGTCTTGTTGAACGGCACGTCGCGGCCCGCGGCGATGATGTGCACCGGGCCCATCATCGCGGTCTTGCCGAAGCCGTTGACGGCCTTGTCGAGCGTGGCCTGGGTGACCTTCGGCTGCACCGCGGTGACCCGCAGGTCGACCGGGGTGTTGCGGCCGGACTCCGCCCGCAGCCGGTAGGCGGCGGAGACCTGGGTCGCGGCGGCGTTCACGTCGACGGCCTGGCCGGCCTTGCCGGGCACCGCGACGGCCTTGCCGTCCTCGAAGCGCACCATGCCGTCCGACCCCGTGCCGGAGGGGCCCGCCACGGTCTGCAGCGCCGCCTTCAGCTTGTCCTGGTCGACGACTATCACCGGCGCCGCGGTCCGGGTCTGCCCGAAGAGCGAGCCGACCACGGTGACCGGGTTGTAGTCGGGGTGCGCGACCTCGCGGACGGTGGCGTCGGTGTCGATGGACAGGCCCGCGATCGACGGCTTGAGGGAGTGCTGCTTGCCGCCGACGGTGATGGTCAGCGGCGCGCTGCCGCGGTTGCCGAGCGCGGTGTCGAGCTTCTTGACGGCCGCAGCCTGGCTGGTGTTGCCGATGTCCACGCCGAGCACGGTGGTGCCCTTGGGCACGTCGGAGTGGTTCATCAGCAGCCCGGCACCGTAGACGACGACCGCGACGACGACCACGCCCGCGCCGAGCAGCGCCGGCTTGGAGCGGCCCTTCTTGACGGGCTTGGCGGCCTTGGCGGGCGCGGCCGGCGCCGACGGGGAGGTCGCGGCCGGGCCGCCCGGCACCGGCGGTCCCGGCGGCGGCACGGACCCCGGTCCGGTCTCCGGCCCGGCGGCACGGCCGCGCTCCTCGGCCGGCACCGGCGGGATGCCGCCGACCAGGGTGTCGCTCGCGGTCCGCTTCCCGAGCGGCCGGCTGCCGGCCGGGGCGGGCGGGCGGAAGGCGTGCTCGCCGGTGTCGCCGGTCACCGGGGGCACCGGCATGTCGCCGGTGGCCGGGCCGGTGGTGGGGCCGGCCGGCGGCAGCGGGGCGCCGCCGGCCGCGTACGGGTCGGTGGGGATGCCGCGCGGCACCCCGGGCGGGAAGTCCTCGGTGCCGAACGGGACGGCCCCGGCGCCCTGTTGGGCGCCGCCCGGGGTCTCGAAGGGCGCGGCGAAGCCGCCCGAGGGGGTGTCGTGCGGGCCGCGCGCGCTCGGGCCGTCGTCGAACGGCGAGCCCACCGGCGGCGGCAGGTACGCCTGCGGGATCGCTTGCGTGCCGGTGTCGGGGTCGGCGAACTCCTCGACGTACGGCCCCGCGAAGGGGTCGTCCGCGCGCGGGGCGTCCCCGGCGGGGGTGCCGGCGGCGGGCGGCACCGTGAACCCGCCCGCGGGCGTGGCACCGGGCGGGAAGTCGCTCTGGAAGCCGTCGCCGGAGAAGCCCTCGGAGAAGCCGTCGCCGGTCGCGCCCGCGCCCGCGGGGAAGCCCGCCGGGGCCGCACCGGGACCGGCGGCCGGGAAGGCGCCGCTCTGCGCTCCGGCGCCCTGGGGGCCGTTGCCGGCGCCCGGGCCCGTACCCTGTGCGGCGCCCGGGCCCGCTGCCGAGCCCGCGCCCGCACCGGAGGACCCGACCGGCTTGCGCGGCGCGAACCAGTCGCTGGTCTTCTCCTTCTGCTCCGGCTTGTCGGCGCGCTCCTGCTCCGGCTCGCCGCCCGGCCCGCCGTCGGCGGTCTCGCCGGGGGCGGCCGGGGCCGCGGGGCCGGTGGCGGCGTCGGCGCCCGGCGGCACGGGGGCGTTCGCGCCCTCCTCGACGGTGGTGCGCATCACGACCGGCGGGATCGGCCGGGAGCCGGGGATGTTGATCCTGATCCGGGTGGTCAGCGTCGTCTCGGTCCTGGGCTCGTCAGGGTCCGCCTCGCGGCCCGGCTCGGCCCCGGCGGCGCCGTCCGGCTCCTCGTCGGCCGTGCGCGGCCGCTCCTGCGGGTGCAGCGACGGGAAGGGGCGGGGGCCGTAAGGCGGGGTCCCTGACGGGTACGCGGCACCGCCGCGTCCCTGGGGACCGGAGGACGAACTGTCAGTTTCACGACTCAAAGCAGGCTCTCCCGGTTTTCCACGCCGCCCGGCGCGTCACTTGGCGGGCGGCTCGCCGGCGCACCCACCATACCGACCTGTGCGCTGAGGCGGCTGCGGTCCGGCGGAACGCTGGGCCACACCCAACCATGCGGCGGCCCCTGCCCGCCAAGTCAGGTCCTATTCGTGCCGGATGGGGGCAGTTGGGGCAGCGTGGCGCAGATCACCGCGCCGAACGCCCCGCCGAGCAGGTAGACATACGGCCCGATGCCCGCGGCGAGCAGGAAGTCGCCCTCCGGCTGGGAGCCGCTGAGCAGGATCACGCTGATCAGCCAGACCGCGGCGGGCACCACCGTGCCCAGCCGGGTGCCGGTGATCCGCCCGCCGCCCAGGAACAGGCCCACGCACCCGGCGAGCGCCAGCAGCAGCCCGCCCGGCTCCCAGGCGGCCTGCACCAGGGCGCCGGCGACCGCGACGGCGACCGCGAGGACGGCCAGGACGACGTACCCGGCGATCCGGGCGCCCTGCGTGCCGCGGGGGTGGCTGGACAGCGGCCCGACGAAGGGGGTGCGGGTCGGTACGGGGCCGCGTCCGGCGGCGGGGCGGCTCATCGCACACCTCCGGCGGCCTTGTCGCCGCCGCGGGCCCCGGCCCGCTCCGCGCCGCCCGGTCCCGGCCCGAACAGGTCGTCCGCCCGCCCGCAGGGCGCGCCCTGCACCTGCCGGTAGTACTCGACGGCGAAGAACGGCTGGCCGAGGTCGTTGGAGAGCGCGAAGAAGGGCCCGTCGACGGCGATCTGCGTGGCGTGCGCCCGCATGGCGGCCCTCTTGCGGTCGGCGTACGCGGAGCCGTCCACCACGACCGTCACGAGCGCGTCGTCGACCACGCCGGGGATGTCGTCCGGGGTCGCGACGCCCGCGAACGGGATGTCCCGGCCCCGGGCCGCGAGCCGGTCGAACCCGGCCCGCACGACCGAGCGGGGGGTGCAGGTCTCGTAGACCCGGTCGATCCGGTGGCCGCGCCCGGCGGCGAGTTCGCAGCCCCGCATGGCGACGCGGTGCGCCTGGATGTGGTCCGGGTGCCCGTAGCCGCCGTTGTCGTCATAGGTGACGAGGACCTGGGGGCGGACCTCCAGGATGACGTCGGCGAGGTGGCCGGCCGCCTCGTCGAGGTCGGCGCGCCAGAAGCAGGCCGGGTCGTCGTTCTGGGCGACGCCCATCATCCCGGAGTCCCGGTAGCGGCCGGGGCCGCCCAGGAAGCGGTGGTCGGTGACGCCCAGCGCGGCCATGGCGGCGCTCAGCTCGCCGATCCGGTGGGCGCCGAGGGTGTCGTCGCGGTCGGCGGCGAGGTGCGCCAGCTCCGGCGGGATGACCTCGCCCTCCTCGCCGAGGGTGCAGGTGACGAGGGTGACGAGGGCCCCTTCGGCCGCGTATCTGGCCATGGTGGCGCCGTTGTTGATCGTCTCGTCGTCCGGGTGGGCGTGGACGAGCAGCAGGCGCCGCTCGGGGGTGCCGCCGGGAGCATCGGTCATGGTGGAAGCCTACGGCGCCGCACGCCGGACCCGGGCAGCGGCCCGTGCCGCCACCCGCGCGCTGCTGCTCCGGACCCGGACCCGGACCGGACCTAGATCTTGATGTTGGAGATGGTCTGCGCCACGTTGCTGGTGAGGTTGGTGATCTGAGGAGCCCACGAGGAGCTGGCGAGATAGAAGCCGAGCAACGTACAGGCCACCGCGTGCCCTGCCTTGAGCCCCGAACGGCGGATCAGCAGAACCACGATGATCAGCAGCAGCAGCACCGCCGAAATCGAGAGTGCCACAGCGGCTCACCTCCTCATACGCAGGGTCCATGTCAGTTGCCACATGCTTATTACCCACCCACGGCTACGGATCATAACTTTCCGTGCGACCGCATAAGTCGGAGCACGGAAGCACGTGGGGGCGCATGAACAGATCCAGCCAACCGCCGTGTCCGGTAAGGGCCGTGGGCGACACCACGGGGTACGGCAGAGGGCCAGGTCAGCGTCGCGCGGGCGCGGCCGGGCGGTAATACGGGGGCGATTGTCGGTGCCACCCTCTAGGGTCGCGGGTATGACGTACCTCTCATTCCCACGGCAGCACGCGCGGACACAGCGGTTCACCCTCGGGGTGCCGCGGGCGTTCGCGATCGCGCCGGGCGGGGACCGGGTGGCGTTCGTGCGCTCCCGCTCCGGCACCGAGCGGGAGCAGCTGCTGTGGGTGCTGGACCTGCCGGCGGGCGGCGCGCAGGACCCGGTGGAGCGGCTGGTGGCCGATCCCGCGGCCGTACTGGGCGGCGCCGGCGAGGAGTTGCCCGCGGCCGAGCGGGCCCGGCGCGAGCGCAGCCGGGAGGGCTCCGCGGGCGTGGTGGCCTTCGCGGTGGACCGCGCGGTGGAGCTGGCCGCCTTCGCGCTGTCGGGGCGGCTGTTCGTGGCGGACCTGACCGCCGCCGGGGGCGCGGGCGGCGAGGGGGCGCCCGCGGTGCGCGAACTGGCCGTGCCGGGCCCGGTGGTGGACCCGCGGCCGTCGCCGGACGGCCGCTGGGTGGCGTACACGGCGGGCGGCGCGCTGCGGGTGGCCGCCAGCGCGGGCGCGGACTCGGACGCAGGAGCGGGCACGGAGGGGGGCGCGGATGCGGGCGGGGATGCGGGCGGGGGTGCCGCGGACCGCGCGCTCGCCGAGCCGGACGGCCCGTCGGTCACCTGGGGGCTCGCGGAGTTCGTCGCCGCCGAGGAGATGGGCCGCAGCCGCGGCTTCTGGTGGGCGCCGGACAGCAGCGCGCTGCTGGTCGCCCGGGTGGACGAGGCGCCGGTCCAGCACTGGTGGATCTCGCAGCCCGCACACCCCGACCGCGCCCCGGTCGAGGTCGCCTATCCGCAGGCCGGCACGCCCAATGCGGAGGTGGCGCTCGCGCTGTTCGGCCTGGACGGCTCGCGCACCGACGTGGTGTGGGACCGCGACCGCTATCCGTACCTCGCGTCGGTGCACTGGTCGCCGGCCGGCCCGCCGCTGCTGCTGGTGCAGGCCCGGGACCAGCGCTCCCAGGCGTATCTGTCGGTGGACACCGCCTCGGGCGCGACCAAGGCCCTGGCCGTCGAGGAAGATCCAACTTGGCTTGATCTCTTCCCTGGGGTGCCGGTCCTGACCCCGGCCGGCGAGCTGGTCACGATCACCGACGCATCGGGAGCACGTGCCCTGAAGGTGGGCGAACTGACCCTGACCGGGCCGGAGTTGCACCTGCGGGCGCTGCTGGACACCGGGGACGGGGACTTCCTGGTCAGCGCCTCCGCCGGGCAGGCCGCGGCCGCGCCGGAGATCGGCGAGATCCATGTCTACCGGGTGCCCGGCGGCAGCGCCCCGGCCGCCCCGGTCCGCGTCTCGGCCGAGCCCGGTGTGCACACCGCGGTGCGCTCCGGCGGCCTGACGGTGCTGACGTCCGCCACGCCGGACCGCCCCGGCCCGGTGACCCGGGTGCTGCGCGACGGCGCCGAGGTCGCCCGGATCGCCTCCCATGCCGAGACACCGTCGCTGACCGCGCGGCCGCGGCTGCTGGAGGCGGGCGCGGCGCGCATCCCGACCGCGGTGCTGCTGCCCACCGGCTGGCAGGAGGGCGACGGCCCGCTGCCGGTGCTCATGGACCCCTACGGCGGGCCGCACGGCCAGCGGGTGCACGCGGCGCACAACCCGCACCTGGTCTCGCAGTGGTTCGCCGACCAGGGCTTCGCGGTGATCGTGGCCGACGGCCGCGGCACGCCCGGGCGTTCACCGCAGTGGGAGAAGTCGATCGCGGGCGACTTCGCCGGGGTCTCGCTGCCCGACCAGGTGGCCGCGCTGCACGCGGTCGCCGAGCTGTACCCGCTGGACCTGGGACGGGTGGCGATCCGCGGCTGGTCCTACGGCGGCTACCTCGCGGGACTGGCCGCCCTGCGCCGCCCGGACGTCTTCCACGCGGCGGTGGTCGGCGCCCCGGTCACCGACCTGCGGCTGTACGACACGCACTACATGGAGCGCTACCTCGGCGACCCCCGCGAGCAACCCGAGGTCTACGAGGCGAACTCGCTGGTGGGCGACCACGGGTTGGTGCAGGCCGCGGAGCCGGCCAGGCCGATGATGGTGATCCACGGCCTCGCCGACGACAACGTCCTGGTCGCCCACTCGCTGCGGCTGTCCACCGCGCTGCTGGCCGCCGGGCGGCCGCACGAGGTGCTGCCGCTGTCGGGGGTCACCCATATGACCCCGCAGGAACAGGTCGCGGAGAACCTGCTGCTGCTCCAGGTGGACTTCCTCCGTCGCGCCCTCGGCACCCGCCCGCGGCGGTAGCCGCGCCGCCCCCGCGCGCGCGAAGCCCTCGACACGTCGTGTCGGGGGCTTCTTTCGTTGTCGCCCGGTCGGGTGGTGATACTCGAACCCGGCGCCAACTCCACACCGCGGAGATCCAGACGACGGGCCCTAAGCGGAACGGCCGGTCGGGACCCGCCTGAACGGGCCCCGACCGGCCTACGGCACCCGCACGGCCGTACGTTGTTCAGACTGCTCGGTCCGTATATCGGAGCTGCGACAGAAAAGTTGCTTGCATGTAAACGCACTACGTACCACTAAGTCCGCAATGTCCGCTTCAACTGACCACTGTCAAGCACGTACGGACACCAATCTGCAAAACCTTCGCTCAAGATGCCAAACAACAAGCTTTCTTCCTTCCTTCCCCCCTTGACTGGAAGTTGATTCCATTGCGAAAGTCCCGCTCAACACGCGTTGCGCATCGGCGCTGCACGCACGTTTTCAGTCTCCCGGGGAAGTGTGATGACAAGTCCTAGTAAGGCTGCCGCTGAGAGTGCCGGCAGCCTCACTCTCGACCCAGAGGGCGACAACCCCGGCGACGGGCAGCGACAGGCACCCGAGCTGGTCGGCCGGTCACCGAGGCAGCTTGCCTGGATCCGGTTCAAACGCGACAAGGTCGGCGTGCTCTGCGCGGTGATCATCGCGATCTTCCTGCTGGTCGCGATCTTCGCGCCACTGATCATCAAGCTCTACGGTCAGAACGCGTACGCTCTCTACGGCCAGGACGACGGTCTGCTCAACGCGTACGGCCTGCCGATCAAGCCCAACGGCGGCATCGACGGCAACCACTGGTTCGGCATCGAGCCCCACCTGGGCCGCGACGTGTTCGCCCTGCTGGTCTACGGCATCCGGACCTCGCTCTGCGTGGCCCTGTGCGTCACGATCCTCTCGGTGGTCCTCGGCGTCGTCGTGGGCCTGGTCCAGGGCTACATCGGCGGACGCACCGACTACTTCGTCGGCCGGGCCTCCGACCTGATGATGTCCTTCCCGCAGCAGCTGTTCTTCATCGCCTTCACCCCGGTGGTCCTGTCCCTGTTCGTCAAGCCCGGCCAGGACGAGCCCACCTATCTCCGCTTCACCGCGCTGGTGCTGGTGCAGTTCGTGCTCGGATGGATGTCACTCGGCCGCCTGGTCCGCGCGCAGGTGCTGTCGCTCCGGGAGCGCGAGTACATCGAGGCGGCCAAGCTGTCCGGAGCGTCCAGCAGCCGGATCATCCGCAAGGAACTGCTGCCGAACCTCTGGACCACGATCCTGGTGCAGTCGACCCTGCTCGTCCCGGTGAACGTGACAGCGGAAGCCGGCCTGTCCTTCCTCGGCGTCGGCATGCAGCAGCCGACGCCGGACTGGGGCCTGATGTTCGGGGACGCCGCCGCGAACTACCAGTCCGACATCACCTACATGTTCTTCCCCGGCATCGCGATGGTCATCTTCGTCGTCGCCTTCAACCTGCTCGGGGACTCGGTCCGGGACGCTCTCGATCCCAAGACCATCCGCTGATGAGTGTCCAAGTCGTCTCGCCGGTCCCGGGGAGCGGCAAGACCAGCTCGATGACAGGCAGGAATCCATGAAGAAGCGTAGGGCGTACAGTGCCGCAGCTGTGCTGTCGGTGGGGGCTCTAGCCCTGAGCGCGTGCAGTAGCGGAAACAGCGGCGGGGGGTCGTCGAACCCCAGCGCCGGTAGCAGCGCCAGCGGAGCGTCCGCCAAGGTGCAGACCATCACGGTGGGCACCGCGGCCGACTCGAACGGCCCGGCACCGGCCGTCACGGGGGCGAAGAAGGGCGGCACCGCGATCGACCTGGAGCCGGCGGGTATCAACCACCTCGACCCCGCGCAGGCGTACGTCAACCAGGAGCAGGTCATCGGGCAGCTCTTCAGCCGCCAGCTGACCCAGTACAAGATCGACCCCAAGACCGGCAAGACGGTCCTCGTGGGCGACCTGGCCACCGACACCGGCACCCAGTCCGACGGCGGGAAGACCTGGACGTACCACCTCAAGGACGGCCTGAAGTGGCAGGACGGCACGGCCATCACCTCTGACCAGGTGAAGTACGGCATCGAGCGTCTGTTCTCCACCTACGAGACGTACGGTCCGCAGTACCTCCAGCAGTGGCTGACCGGCAAGTCGGACTTCCGCAAGGTCTACAGCGGCCCGGAGAAGGGCAAGTCGCTGCCGGACTCGGTGCTGGCCACGCCGGACAGCAAGACCATCGTCTTCCACTTCACGTCGCCGCACGCCGACGCGCCGTACGCGATGGCGCTCTCCGGTTCCGGCCCGATCCTGAAGGCCAAGGACACCGGCGCGAAGTACGACACCGCGCCGTTCTCCGACGGCCCGTACCAGATCGCCAGCTACAAGCCGGGCAAGGCCCTCGAGCTGACGCGCAACCCGAACTGGGACGCGAGCACGGACCCGATCCGCAACGCCTACCCGGACAAGTGGGACATCCAGCTCGGCGTCGAGCAGCCCGGCCTGACCCAGCGGCTGGAGCAGCAGAGCGGCAGCGACAAGAACGCCGTCTCGCTGGTGCAGTCCGCCGACCCGACGCAGATGTCGGTGCTGGCCGACTCGCAGTACAAGTCGCGGCTCGTCAGCTCCTACCAGCCGTTCGTGGACGTGTTCAACATCAACCTCAAGCGGATCACGAACGTGAAGGTCCGCCAGGCGATCATCTACGCCTTCCCGATGCAGCAGGTGCAGACCGCGCTCGGCGGCCCGCAGCAGGGTGACCTCGCCACCAACCTGATCGGCCCGACGGTCTCCGGTTTCAAGGCGTCCGACCCGTACGGCAAGCTGACCAAGCCGACCGGTGACCCGGAGAAGGCCAAGGAGCTGCTGAAGGAGGCCGGTGTCAAGAACCTGCACCTGTCCTACGCCTTCTCCAACTCCCAGCGCTGGCAGAACGTCGCCACCACGCTGAAGAACGCGTTCGCCAAGGCCGGCATCACGCTGGACGCCAAGGGCATCGACCAGACCAACTACTACGGTGAGATCGGCAAGGTCGACAACCCGTACGACCTCTACCGCACCGGTTGGGGCGCCGACTGGCCGAACGCCTCCACCGTCATCCCGCCGACCCAGGACGGCCGCCTCATCTCCGACGGCGACCCGAACTACTCGATGCTGAACGACTCGCACGTCAACAGCGAGATCGACCGGATCGGCAAGATCACGGACCTCACCCAGCAGAGCGCCCAGTGGCAGCAGCTGTCGGAGTACATCATGAAGAATGACGCTCCGGAGATCCCGTACCTGTACGACAAGTACTACAACATCTACGGCGATGGCCTCGGTGGCGTGAGCTACAACTCCGCGCTCGGCACCATCAACCCGAACACGATCTACGTGAAGTAGTCGTCACCACCGGCGTCGGCCCCGCGACAGCACAGCGGGGCCGGCGCCACCGGCGCGAGCCGCAAGCTCCACTCGTCCCCTCCCGCTCTCGACCGGCGCCGCCACCCGCGGCCCCTCATACGGAAGAGCCCGACCCATGCTCCGTTTCCTCACCCGCCGGGTGCTGGGCGCCGCGGTCATCCTCGTGTTGATCAGCCTGGTGACCTACCTGCTGTTCTTCGCGTTGCCGAGCGACCCCGCGCTGCTGTCCTGCGGCAAGAACTGCACGCCGCAGAACATCGCCCTGATCCACAAGAACCTCGGCCTCGACAAGCCGATCATCGTCCAGTGGTGGGACTACGTGATCGGCATCTTCGGCGGCCGTCACCTCCCGTTGGGCAACTGCCCGGCACCCTGCTTCGGGCTCTCCTTCAACAACCAGACGCCGGTGTGGTCGTTGCTCAAGGACCGCTACCCCACGACCCTCTCCCTGGCCATCGGTGGCTCCCTCGTCTTCCTCGTCGTGGGTGTCGGTCTGGGCCTGATCTCCGCCTGGAAGCAGGGCTCGGTCTTCGACCGCGCCGCGAGCTCGCTCTCCCTGCTCGGCCAGTCGGTGCAGATCTACTTCATCGGCCCGCTGGCCATCTACCTGTTCTCCTACAAGCTCGGCTGGCTCAACCGCGGCTCGGACCCGAGCTGGACCAGCAACCCTGGTGCCGCGTTCTCCGGCCTGGTGCTGCCATGCGTGATCATGTCGGTGATCTTCTGGTCCAACTACAGCCGCCAGACGCGCTCACTGATGGTGGAACAGCTCTCCGAGGAGCATGTGCGCACGGCTCGCGCCAAGGGCATGAGTTCGCGCTACGTCTTCATGCGGTACGCGCTGCGCGGGGCCATGGGCCCGATCGTGACCATCTTCGGCATCGACCTCGGATCGGTCTTCGGCGGCGCGATCATCACCGAAGCCACCTTCGGCCTGCACGGCCTGGGCAACCTCGCCGTCACCGCGGTCAACCAGTCTGACCTGCCGCTGGAGATGGGCGTCATGCTCGTCGGCGCCACTTCCATCGTCTTCTTCAATATCCTGATCGACGCCTGCTACGCCTTCATCGACCCGCGGATCCGGCTCGGATGAACCCGGCACGTCCAGTAACGCCGAGCATGGCTCCGGACTCGAGGAGAGCCCCAAAGTGACCACACTGACCAAGCCGGAACCCGCCCCCCAGGGCCAGCCGGGCGGCGATCCGTTCCTGTCGGTCCGCGACCTGTATGTGCAGTTCGCGACCGAGGACGGCACCGTCAAGGCCGTCGACGGGCTGTCGTTCGACCTTGAACGCGGCGAGACGCTCGGTATCGTCGGCGAGTCCGGCTCGGGCAAGTCGGTGACCAACCTGGCCATCCTCGGGTTGCACAACCCGCGCAACACCACCATCCGCGGCGAGATCACGCTCGACGGCCAGGAGCTGACCGGTGCGAGCAACCGCACACTGGAACGGCTGCGCGGCAACAAGATGGCGATGGTCTTCCAGGACTCGCTGACCGCGCTTTCGCCGTTCTACACGGTCGGCCGCCAGATCGCCGAGCCGTTCATGAAGCACACCGGAGCCTCCAAACGAGAGGCCCGGTCCCGGGCGATCGAGATGCTGGCCAGGGTCGGTATCCCGCAGCCGCAGACCAGGGTGGACGACTTCCCGCACCAGTTCTCCGGCGGCATGCGCCAGCGCGCGATGATCGCGCTTGCGCTGGTCTGCGACCCGGAGCTGGTGATCGCGGACGAGCCGACCACCGCGCTGGACGTGACCGTGCAGGCCCAGATCCTGGACCTGCTCAAGGACCTCCAGCAGGAGAGCGGCACCGCGATCATCCTGATCACGCACGACCTGGGCGTGATCGCCAACACCGCGGACAAGGTCGTCGTCATGTACGCCGGCCGGGCCGTCGAGCGCGGCAGCACTCGGGAGATCCTGAAGTCTCCGGAACACCCCTACGCGTGGGGGCTGCTGGGCTCCATCCCTCGGCTGACCGCGTCCGTGGACGTGCCACTGGCACCGATCCCGGGCTCGCCCCCGAGCCTGCTCAACCCGCCGACGGGCTGCCCGTTCCACCCCCGGTGCGCCTTCGCCGAGACGGTGGGCGGCGACCGGTGTGCCACCGAGCGGCCTCAATTGCCAGACGGGCGAGGCTCGGCATGCCATCTGACGGCAGATCAGAAGCGTGACATCTTCATCGAGCAGATCCAGCCGCGGCTGCGCTGACCGGGATTCGAGGAACCAGCAATGAGTGAACAGCAGAAGCCGAGCCTCGGAAAGGACACCCCGGCCGAGGCGGCTCCACTGGCGCAGACCGCGGGCGCGGCCACGGCAGCGGAAACGGCCGTACCCGCCCAGCGCCCGGAGCCGGGAGAGCGGCTGCTGAACGTCACCGGCATGCAGAAGTACTTCCCGATCAACGGCGGCTTCGTCTTCCAGCGCCGGATCGGCGACGTACGGGCCGTGGACGGCGTCGACTTCCACATCGACAAGGGCGAAGCGCTCGGCATGGTCGGCGAGTCCGGCTGTGGCAAGTCCACCACCGGGCGCCTGGTCACCCGGCTACTGGAGCCGACCGCCGGAAAGGTGGAGTACGCCGGGCAGGACATCACGCATGCCTCCCGCAAGCAGCTCGCGCCGATCCGGTCCGAGATCCAGATGATCTTCCAGGACCCGTACGCCTCGCTCAACCCGCGGCAGACGGTCGGCAGCATCATCTCCGCGCCGATGGAGATCAACGGGATCAACCCGGCCGGGGGCCGCGAGAAGCGGGTCCGCGAACTGCTGGAGACCGTCGGCCTCAACCCCGAGCACTACAACCGCTTCCCGCACGAGTTCTCCGGCGGCCAGCGGCAGCGCATCGGGGTGGCGCGGGCGCTGTCGGTGAACCCGAAGCTCATCGTGGCCGACGAACCGGTCTCCGCGCTGGACGTCTCCATCCAGGCGCAGGTGGTGAACCTGCTCCAGGAGGTGCAGAAGGAACTCGGCATCGCGTTCCTGTTCATCGCGCACGACCTGGCGATCGTGCGGCACTTCTCGCAGCGCATCGCGGTGATGTACCTGGGCAAGATCGTGGAGATCGGCGACCGCGAGTCGATCTACGGCAAGCCGCGTCACCCGTACACACACGCGCTGCTGTCGGCGGCCCCGGATGCCGACCCCGACGCCAAGGGCCGAGAGCGCATCAGGCTGGCCGGTGACGTGCCGTCGCCGATCAACCCGCCGTCCGGCTGCCGGTTCCGCACCCGCTGCTGGAAAGCGCAGGACGTCTGCGCCGAGCAGGAGCCGCCGCTGGTGCAGCTCGGCGGCAGCGCGGACGGCCACCTGACGGCGTGCCACTTCCCCGAGGAGCCCACTGTCACGGCCCGAAAGGAAGACATAGTGCTCGACCCCGCCCTGGCTGCTGCCGAGGATGCTCCCACGGCGGCACCGGCCGCCACGGAGGAACCTGCCTGACCTGCTTTTCAGCAACGCCGAACGGCCCGCGCCCACCCCGGGTGCGGGCCGTTTCGCGTCCCGAAAAGCAGGCGGAACCGGAATGAAGAACACCGCAAAAACCTCAGAAAAAGCTCAAATTAATGATTTTTTGTTGCCCCGCCCAAGATCTTCCTTATAGCCTCGGGTCAGGCCGATAGGAAGATTGTCCTACCAATTGGCCACGGAAAT
Organism: Actinacidiphila sp. bgisy145; assembly: GCF_057708125.1. Taxonomy (NCBI): domain Bacteria; kingdom Bacillati; phylum Actinomycetota; class Actinomycetes; order Kitasatosporales; family Streptomycetaceae; genus Actinacidiphila; species Actinacidiphila sp. bgisy145. The sequence continues at coordinate 10,603 of NZ_JBYIRL010000004.1, read as the reverse complement.
GACATGACCAATGATCAGGGGGGGACCTTGAATCGCGCACTGAAGTCAAGTCTGATAGCCGGCGCGCTCGCTGTCAGCACGCTCGCGATCGTCGACGCGCAGCCCGCGTCCGCCACGTCCGTCTGGGTACTGCAGAACGTCGCCACCGGCAAGTGCCTGAAGACCAGCACCACGGCGCCGACGACGACCACTCCCACGATGGCGACCTGCAACAAGAGCAGCGTCTACCAGCAGTGGAGTTGGGGAAGTGGCCACGTCCGGCTTTCCGCCAGCAGCAGCAACACGATCAACGGTGTCTGCCTCGGCGTGCAGAAAAGCCCGTCAGGTGAATTCGCCCGACAGGTCGTCGCGACGACCTGTGGCAGCACCACCTACAACCTGAAGTTCACCACCGCTCTCAGCTCCAACTACCCGCTGGCTTCCATCAGTCCGTCGTGCTACGTCGGTCAGTACTCTTCGAGTGACACCTATCCGATCTGCTACACGAACGACGGCAAGTACACCCGGTGGAACTGGGTCCCGGTGAAGTAGTCTCCGGCCCCCGGAGTGAGCCTGGGGCTCACTCCGGGGGCACGATCTGCTTCTCCTCCGCGAAGTGGCAGGCCGAGGGGTGCTCGGCCGGTCCGGCGGTGGCCCGGAAGACCTCCGGCACCGCCAGCGGCGGTTCCAGCTCCGCGCAGATCTCCTGGGCCTTCCAGCAGCGGGTGCGGAAGCGGCAGCCGGACGGCGGGTTGGCCGGCGAGGGCACGTCGCCGTGCAGGATGATCCGCTCCCGGTGCTCGCGCGCCTCCGGGTCGGGCACCGGCACCGCGGAGAGCAGCGCCTGGGTGTAGGGGTGGGTGGGGTGCTCGTAGATCTCGGTGTCCGAGCCGATCTCGACGATCTTGCCGAGGTACATCACCCCGACCCGGTCGGCGATGTGCCGCACGATCGACAGGTCGTGCGCGATGAACATGTACGACAGCTGGAACTCGTCCTGCAACCGCTCCATCAGGTTGACCACCTGGGCCTGCACCGAGACGTCCAGCGCGGAGACCGGCTCGTCGGCCACGATGATCTCCGGGCGCAGCGCGAGCCCGCGGGCGATGCCGATGCGCTGGCGCTGTCCGCCGGAGAACTGGTGCGGGTAGCGGTTGATGTACTCGGGGTTGAGGCCGACCACGTCCAGCAGCTCGCGCACCCGGCGCCGCCGGTCGCCCTTGGGGGCGACCTCGGGGTGGATCTCGAAGGGCTCGCCGATGATGTCGCCGACCGTCATCCGGGGGTTCAGCGAGGTGTAGGGGTCCTGGAAGACCATCTGGATGTTCCGGCGGACCGACCTCAGCGCCCGCCCGGAGACCCGGCTGATGTCCTCGCCCTTGTAGATGATCTCGCCCGCGGTGGGCTGCTCCAGGTTCATCAGCAGCTTCGCCACCGTGGACTTCCCGCAGCCGGACTCCCCGACGATGCCGAGGGTCTCCCCCGCGTACAGGTTGAAGGTGACCCCGTCGACCGCCTGCACGGCGCCGATCTGCTTCTTGAACAGGATGCCGCGGGTCAGCGGGAAGTGCTTGACCAGGCCGCGGACCTGGAGGATCGGCTCACGACCGGACGGGTCGGAGGCGACCGACTCAGGCGTCTGCGGACGGGAGGCTGTCGTCATGCAGGGTCTCCTTCCAGAAGTGGCAGGCGCTCGCCCGGTCCTGGCTGACCCGGTACAGCGGGGGTTCGTCGGTGCGGCACACGGCCTGGGCGCGCGGGCAGCGCGGGTGGAAGGCGCAGCCGGGCGGGATGTGCAGCAGGTTGGGCGGCAGGCCCTTGATCGCGTACAGCTCCTGGCCCTTGCGGTCCAGCCGCGGGATGGAGTCGAGCAGGCCCTTGGTGTAGGGGTGGGCCGGCGCCCGGTAGATGTCGTGGACGGGCGAGGTCTCCACGATCCGGCCCGCGTACATCACCGCGATCTTGTCGGCCACGTCCGCGACCACACCGAGGTCGTGGGTGATCAGGATCAGCCCCATGTTGTACTCGCGCTGGAGCTCGGCGAGCAGCTCCATCACCTGCGCCTGCACGGTGACGTCCAGCGCGGTGGTCGGCTCGTCCGCGATGATCAGGTCCGGCTCCAGGGCCAGCGCCATCGCGATCATCACGCGCTGCCGCATACCGCCGGAGAACTGGTGCGGGTACTGCTTGACGCGTTCGCGGGCGGCGGGGATGCGGACCCGCTCCATCAGCTCGATCGCCTTGGCGCGGGCGTCCTTGCGGGAGGCCTTGTGGTGGACCCGGAACATCTCGCCGAGTTGCTCGCCGACGCTGAGCACCGGGTTGAGCGAGGACAGCGCGTCCTGGAAGATCATCGCCATCTTCGCGCCGCGCACCCGGCGCCGCTCCTCGGCGGAGAGCTTGAGCAGGTCCCGGCCCTGGAAGACGACCTCGCCCTGGGTGACGAACCCGGGGGGCGAGTCGAGGATGCCCATGATCGCCTGCGCGGTCACCGACTTGCCGGAACCGGACTCGCCGAGCACCGCCAGCGTCTCCCCGGCGTCCACCGAGTAGTTGACGCCGTTGACCGCTTTGGCGGTGCCCTCCCGGGTGCGGAACTCCACGTGCAGGTCCCGTACGTCGAGCAGCGGGCCGTCGCCGGCGGGCGGCTGCGCGGACGGTGCCGCGGCGGCTTCCGTGGCTCCTGTGCCACCTGTTGGCATCGCGACGCCTCCTAGCGCAGCTTGGGGTCGAGGGCGTCGCGGACCGCGTCGCCGAGCATGATGAACGCCAGTACGGTCAGGCTCAGCGCGCCGGCCGGCCACAGCAGCATGTGCGGCGCGTTGCGGATCTCGTTGGACGCGTCGGAGATGTCGATGCCCCAGGAGACGGTGGGCGGTTTCAGGCCCACGCCGAGGTAGGACAGCGTCGCCTCCAGTGCGATGTACGTGCCCAGCGCGATGGTGCCGACGACGATCACCGGGGCGACGGCGTTGGGCGTGATGTGCCGTACCAGCATCCGGGAGTTGCCGGCGCCGAGCGCGCGGGCGGCCTGTACGTAGTCGTTCTGCTTGGCGGTGATCACCGAGCCGCGGGCGATACGGGCGATCTGCGGCCAGCCCAGCAGCACCATGAACCCGACCACCGGCCACACCGTGGAGTTGGTGACCACCGACAGGAAGACCAGGCCGCCGAGGATCACCGGGATGCCGAAGAAGACGTCGCTGATCCGGGAGAGGATCGCGTCCCACCAGCCGCCGAAGAACCCGGCGAGGCCGCCGAGCACGCTGCCGAGGATGACCACGCCGGCGGTCGCGCACACGCCGACGGTGACCGACGCCCTGGCCCCGTACACGACGCGGGTGTAGACGTCGCGGCCCTGGTTGTCGAAGCCGAAGGGGTGGCCGGGGGCCGAACCCTCCTGTGCCCGGGCGAGGTTGGCCTTGAGCGGGTCCTGGGTGGCGATGGTGCCCGGCCAGATCGAGATGAAGATCAGGAAGAGGATGATCAGCGCGGAGATGATGAAGATCGGGTTGCGCCGCAGGTCGCGCCAGGCGTCGGACCACAGGCTGCGCGGTTTGGCGGCGGGGCCGCCCTCCTGCTCGGGTCCCGGCGGCTGCTCCAGGGTCTGCGCGTCGGAGGCGGCCAGGTCCATGCTGCCGCCGTAGCCGCCGGTCGGTGCGATGGCCTGGTTCGGGTCGATCGCTTCGTTGGGGTCGATCGGTTCAGGCATAGCGAATCCTCGGGTCCAGGACCGCGTAGAGCAGGTCGACAAGCAGGTTGGCCAGCAGGAACACCAGGACCAGGATGGTGACGAAGCCGACCACGGTGGGGGCGTTGTTGCGCAGGATGCCCTGGTAGAGCTGGTAGCCGACGCCGTGGATGTTGAAGATCCGCTCGGTGACGATGGCGCCGCCCATCAGGGCGCCGATGTCGGTGCCGATGAAGGTCACCACGGGGATCAGCGAGTTGCGCAGCAGGTGCCGGGTGATCACCCGGTGCCGGGGCAGGCCCTTGGCGACGGCGGTGCGCACGTAGTCGGCGCGGGTGTTCTCCGCGATCGAGGTGCGGGTGAGCCGGGTGACGTAGGCGAGCGAGACCAGGGCGAGCACCAGCCCGGGCAGGATCAGTTCGTTGAAGGGCGCGCTGGGCGACACCGAGGGCGCGGTCCACTTCAGCTGGACGCCGAAGATGTACTGGAGCACGTAGCCGGTGACGAAGGTGGGCACCGAGATGACCACCAGGGTCAGCAGCAGCACCCCGGTGTCGACCGGCTTGCCGCGCCGCATGCCGGTGATGACGCCGAGCAGGATGCCGATGATGATCTCGAAGATGATCGCCACGATGGTCAGCCGGATGGTGATCGGGAAGGCGCTGCCCATCAGCGAGGTGACCGCCTGGCCGTTGAAGGCGGTGCCGAAGTCCCCGCTGAAGATGTTCTTCATGTAGTGCAGGTACTGGGCGCCCAGCGAGTGGTCGAGGTACAGGTCGTGCCGGATCTGGGCGGCCGTGGCCGGGTCCGGCGCCCGCTCGCCGAAGAGCGCGGCGACGGGGTCGCCGAGCGCGTAGACCATGAAGAAGATCAGGAAGGTGCTGCCGATGAACACCGGGATCATCTGGAGCAGCCGCCGGATCACATAGCGTCCCATGGGGCCTCCTGCACGGAATGCACGGAAAGTGGCCGGAGGCCGCACCGGGTCGCCCCGGTGCGGCCTCCGGCCGGTCTCACTTGACCTTGATCTCGTTGTAGACCGGGACGCTGAACGGGTTGAGGCTGACGCTGCTGAGGTTCGTGGAGTAGCCCGCGCTGCCGTTCTGGTACCACAGCGGAATCGCCGGCATGTCCTTGACCAGCAGCTTCTCCGCGTCCTGGAAGGTGCTGATGGCGCTGCTGGTGTTGCTGTCGGCGTTCGCCTGGTTGACCAGCTTGTCGAACTGCGGGTTGCTGTAGTGCGAGTCGTTGGAGGAGGCGTTGGTGAAGTACAGCGGCTGGAGGAAGTCCTGGATCAGCGGGTAGTCCATCTGCCAGCCGGACCGGAACGGGTTGGTCATCTGCTTGTTGGTGATCCGGTTCCGGAAGTCGGCGAAGGTGCCGGTGGGGGCGCCGACGCAGGCCTTGTTGTTGCCCAGCACGTTGTTGATGCTGTTGCAGACCGCGTCCACCCACTCCTTGTGCGAGCCGGTGTCGGCGTTGTAGCCGATGGTGATCTGCCCGCCAGGCAGGCCGCCGCCCTGCTGGATCAGCTGCTTGGCCTTGGTGGGGTTGTAGTCGCAGGTCTCACCGCACAGCCCGGCCTTGTAGCCGCCCGCGTCGCCGAGCACCGGGGAGGTCCAGTCGGTGGCGGGGGTGCGGGTGTTCTGGAAGATCTGCTGGGTGATCTGCTTGCGGTTGATCGCCATCGACAGGCCCTGCCGGACCAGGGCGGACTTCGCCGACGACCAGCGGCTGTCGTAGAGCGGGAAGGCGATGGTCTGGATGATGCCGGCCGGCTCGTTGATGTAGCGGCTGCCGAGGTCGGACTTGACGTTCTTCAGCTGCGAGGCCGGGATGTCGTCGACCAGGTCGATGTTGCCGGCCTGGAGGTCGGTGTAGGCGGTGTTGTTGTCGGTGTAGACCCGCAGGTCGACGCCGTTGTTCACGGCCGCGTCCGGACCCTTGTACCCGTCCCACTTGCGCAGGGACATCTGGGTGCCCTTGGTGTACTGCTGGATCTTGTACGGGCCGTTGCCGACCGGGTTCTTCAGCCAGGCCGCCTGGTTGGTGAAGAACGACTGGGGCAGCGGGTAGAACGCCGAGTAGCCGAGGGTGTCGGGCCACAGTGAGAACTTCTGGTTGAGCTTCACCTTGAACTCGGTGTCCGACACCTTCGTCAGACCCGAGAGCTTGGTGGCGGTGGACGTCGCGCCCGCGGCGTTGGGGTGCACCTTGTCGTAGCCGTCGATCTGCTCGAAGAAGAAGGCGTTGAGCTGGGCGTTCTTCAGCAGGGCGCCGAAGTTCCAGGCGTTGATGAAGGAGTCGGAGGTGACCGGCTCGCCGTTGCTGAACTTCCACCCCGGCTTGATCTTGATGTCGAAGTTCTGCGAGTCGGTGGTGGTGATCGACTGGGCGATCATGTTCTCGGCCTTGGCGGTCTTCGGGTTGTACTTCTTCAGGCCGCGGAAGATCATGTCGAGCACCTTGCCGCCCTGCACCTCGTTGGTGTCGGCCGGCTCCAGCGGGTTCTGCGGGTCGCCCCACGAGGCGCGCACGACACCGCCGCTGCTGCTGCCGCCGCCACTGCTGCTGCTCCCGCCGCCGCAGGCCGTGGCGGCCAGCGCGACCGCCAGCACGCCCACCGCACACCTCACGCGTGTGGCTCCGCGCATCGAACGCCTCCTCATGGGTCCCAAAGGGCATGTGCGTACTCATGACACCGCAATAAGGGCATACCCGCACTTCTTGACTCCGTGTCGCGGGTCGAAGTGCGGGTCAGGAGGCGGTCGGGCGGCCGAAGTTCACCCGGGTGGACGCGTCCGGCGCGGCCTGCGGCCGCACGTACGGCGCAGCGCCCCGGTCCGCGGGAGGCGGTCCGGGGCGCTGCGTTCGTACGAGCCGGGGTGGCGGTGCGCCAGGTGTGTCAGGCCGCGTCGGCGGACCCGCCCACCACCTGCCGCTCCTCCGCGAAGTGGCACGCCGACTCGTGGGCGGCCGGGGTGTCGGTGCCGGCGAAGACCGAAGGCACCGCGAGCAGCGGCACCTCCTGCGCGCACCGCTCCTGCGCCTTCCAGCAGCGGGTGCGGAAGCGGCAGCCGGACGGCGGGTTCGCCGGCGAGGGCACGTCGCCGGTGAGGATGATCCTCCCCTTACCCGCGGCGGCGCTCCCCTCGCCGCCCGCGGCGGCGCCCACCCGCTCCTCGCGCCCGGTGGGGTCGGGCACCGGCACCGCGGAGAGCAGCGCCTGCGTGTAGGGGTGGGTCGGGTGCTCGTAGATCTCGGCGTCGGTGCCGATCTCCGCCATCCGCCCCAGGTACATCACGCCGACCCGGTCGGAGATGTGCCGCACGATCGACAGGTCGTGCGCGATGAAGAGGTAGGACAGGCCGAACTCGTCCTGGAGCTTCTCCATCAGGTTGATCACCTGCGCCTGCACCGAGACGTCCAGCGCGGAGACCGGCTCGTCGCAGATGATGATCTCCGGGTTGAGGGCCAGGCCGCGGGCGATGCCGATGCGCTGGCGCTGCCCGCCGGAGAACTGGTGCGGGTAGCGGTTGATGTACTCGGGGTTGAGGCCGACCACGTCCAGCAGCTCGCGCACCCGGGCCCGACGGTCGCCCTTGGGGGCGACCTCGGGGTGGATGTCGAAGGGCTCGCCGATGATGTCGCCGACCGTCATCCGGGGGTTCAGCGAGGTGTAGGGGTCCTGGAAGACCATCTGGATGTTCCGGCGGACCGCCTTCAGCGCCCGCCCGGACAGCTTGGTGATGTCCTCGCCCTTGTAGAACACCTCGCCGGAGGTGGCCCGCTCCAGGTTCATCAGCAGCTTCGCCACCGTGGACTTGCCGCAGCCGGACTCCCCGACGATGCCGAGCGTCTCCCCCGCGTACAGGTCGAAGGAGATGCCGTCGACGGCCTTGACCGCGCCGACCTCCTTCTGGAACAGGATGCCGCGGGTCAGCGGGAAGTGCTTGACCAGGTTGCGGACCCGCAGGATGGGCTCAGTCACCGATCGTCTCCTTCCAGAAGTGGCAGGCGCTGCCGCGCTCGGCGCCGACGGTGTGCAGCTGCGGGACCTCGGTCCGGCACACGTCCCGCGCGATCGGGCAGCGCGGGTGGAACGCGCAACCGCCGGGGATACGGGTCAGGTTGGGCGGCAGGCCCTTGATCGCGTACAGCTCCTGGCCCTTGCGGTCCAGCCGCGGGATCGACTGGAGCAGGCCCTTGGTGTAGGGGTGCGCGGGCGCCCGGTAGATGTCGTGCACGGGCGAGGTCTCCACGATCCGGCCCGCGTACATCACCGCGATCTTGTCGGCCACGTCCGCGACCACACCGAGGTCGTGGGTGATCAGGATCAGGCCCATGTTGTACTCGCGCTGGAGCTCCGCGAGCAGGTCCATCACCTGCGCCTGCACGGTGACGTCCAGCGCGGTGGTCGGCTCGTCCGCGATGATCAGGTCCGGCTCCAGGGCCAGCGCCATCGCGATCATGATCCGCTGGCGCATACCGCCGGAGAACTGGTGCGGGTAGTCGCCGATCCGGTCCTTCGCCGCCGGGATGCGCACCCGGTCCATCAGCTCGATCGCCTTGGCGCGGGCCTGCTTGCGGGACATCCCCTGGTGCACCCGGAACATCTCGCCGAGCTGGTAGCCCACGCTCAGCACCGGGTTGAGCGAGGACAGCGCGTCCTGGAAGATCATCGCGATCTTCCGGCCGCGTATCCGGCGCCGCTGCTCCGCGGACATCTTCAGCATGTCCTCGCCCTGGAAGAGGATCTCGCCGTGCGTGATCCGGCCGGGCGGCATGTCCAGGATGCCCATCACGGTCTGCGCGGTGACGGACTTGCCGGACCCGGACTCGCCGAGCACCGCCAGCGTCTCGCCCGCGCGCACGGAGTAGTTCACGCCGTTGACGGCGCGGGCCACCCCGTCGCGGGTGTGGAACTCCACGTGCAGGTCGCGCACGTCGAGCAGCGGGGTGGTGGACGCGGGCGCCGCGGCGCCCGCCCTCTCGTCGGTGACAGTCAACGTGACGCCTCCTAGCGCAGCTTGGGGTCGAGGGCGTCGCGGACCGCGTCGCCGAGCATGATGAACGCCAGCACGGTGATGCTCAGCGCGCCCGCGGGCCACAGCAGCATGTGCGGCGCGTTGCGGATCTCGCTGGACGCCTGGGAGATGTCGATGCCCCACGAGACGGCCGGCGGCTTGAGGCCCACCCCGAGGAAGGACAGCGTCGCCTCCAGCGAGATGAACGTGCCCAGCGCGATGGTGGCCACCACGATGATCGGGGCGAGCGCGTTGGGCGCGATGTGCCGCAGCAGCATCCGGGTGTTGCTCGCGCCGAGCGCGCGGGCGGCCTGGACGTAGTCCTGCTGCTTGGCGGTGATCACCGCACCGCGGGCGATCCGGGCGATCTGCGGCCAGCCCAGCAGCACGATGAAGACCGACACGGTGGTGACGGTGCCGCCCTTGACCACCGACAGGAACACCACGCCGCCCAGCAGGATCGGGATGCCGAAGAAGACGTCGCTGATCCGGGAGAGGATCGCGTCCCACCAGCCGCCGAAGAACCCGGCGAGGCCGCCGAGCAGCGAGCCGAGCACCGCGACCCCGATGGTGGAGAAGATGCCCACCGACACCGACGCGCGGGCGCCGTACACCGTGCGGGTGTAGACGTCGCAGCCCTGGGTGTCGAAGCCGAAGGGGTGCCCGGAGGTCGGCCCCATCTGGGACTTGGCCAGGTCGCAGGAGAGCGGGTTGCCGCTGGCGATCGCGCCGGGCCAGATGGCGATGAAGACCAGGAAGAGGATGAGCAGGCCGGAGACGTAGAACATCGGCTTGCGGCTGAGGTCCCGGAGCGCGTCGGACCACAGGCTGCGCGCCTTCGCGCGCTCCCCGCCGGTCACGGCGGACGGCGTGGGGACGGTGCCGGCGGCGTCGGCCACCGCCTGGCTGTCGGTCATCTCAGGCATACCGAATCCTCGGGTCCAGGACCGCGTAGAGCAGGTCGACGAGCAGGTTGGCGGCGAGGAAGATGATCACCAGGATGGTGACGAAGCCGACCACCGTCGGGGGGTTCTGCCGCAGGATGCCCTGGTAGAGCTGGTAGCCGACGCCGTGGATGTTGAAGATCCGCTCGGTGACGACCGCGCCGCCCATCAGGGCGCCGACGTCGGTGCCGAGGAAGGTCACCACGGGTATCAGCGAGTTGCGCAGCAGGTGCACGGTGACCACGCGGCGCCGGGGCAGGCCCTTGGCGACGGCGGTGCGCAGGTAGTCGGCGCGGGAGTTCTCCGCGACCGAGGTCCGGGTCAGCCGGGCCACGTACGCCAGCGAGACGCCCGCCAGCACCAGGCCCGGCATGATCAGGTCACCGATCGGGGCGCCCTCGGCGACCGCGGGGTTGGCGACGTGCCACTTGACGCCGAAGAAGTACTGGAGCAGGTAGCCGGTGACGAAGGTGGGGACGGCCACCACGATCAGGGTGAACGCGAGCACCCCGGAGTCGGCCAGCCGCCCGCGGCGCAGGCCCGCGATCAGGCCGAGGCCGACACCGGCCACCGCCTCGATCACGAACGCGACCAGGGTCAGCCGGATGGTGACCGGGAACGCGGTGCCCATCAGCTCGGTGACCGGCTGGCCGTTGGCCGAGGTGCCGAAGTCACCGGTGAAGATCTGCTTCATGTAGTGGACGTACTGGGCCGGGAGCGGGTGGTCCAGGTACATCGCGTGCCGGATCTGCGCGGCGGTCGCCGGGTCGGGCGCCTTGTCGCCGAACATGGCCGCCACGGGGTCGCCGAGGGCGTAGACCATGACGAAGATCAGAAACGTCGTGCCGATGAAGACCGGCACCATCTGGAGCAGTCGCCTGATGACGTAGCGCCCCATGTGTCCTCCAGGGATCGGACCAGACGGTGGTGCGGGTCCCCCCCCTGGGGTTCCGGGGGGGGGG